>NZ_JACFQE010000003.1:0-288747 GCF_016101625.1 Lactobacillus sp. M0396 | reverse complement strand
CCAAGATTCGCATCTCGGATTTATTTGCTTGCGAAATTGACTTCGCTCTTTTGTTTTGGGTTCTCTTAAACCCGCACATTTTTGCGAAAACATTGTTCAGTTTTCAAGGTACTACCTTCTGCTTCTTTAAAACAGCTTTTTTATTTTCCCAGATTCACTCGCTTTTGTCAAGCACTTTTTCTGGGAGCTTTTTGCCGTCTTCCCCCGACAGCGTTTATTATCTTACTAAAGCAGCTCGTTTTTGTCAACTGCTTTTGCTCGATTTTTTTATCGGCCTTAGGGGCCTCTTGCCTTGCGGCTCATTGCCCGACGACAGTTATTAATACTAGCAATTATTTTTGCCTTTTGCAAGTCTTTTTTACAAAAAAATTTAAAGTTTAGTCAGGTTTTTTTATAGATTGCTCAATATGAACCAATAATAAGTGAATACTTTGGTATACATCCCTGATATCATGTCTACACTCATCTACAACCCAATTGAAAACAATAGCATAGATTCCATTTGCTACTAATTCAACTTTACGAACCGAAAATGATCCTCTAGGTCGCATATACTTCTCTATGGCTATAGCATATTCTTTTCGTAAAACACGATAAAATTCTTGTGGGTTTTGCGCAATTCTATTGAGGTTAATATAGAAAGTCTTATTTTCTTTTATTTTCGACAGCATCCTGTAAAACATGCGATCCATCGTTTCACCGTCAATACTTCGTAATGCACGTCTAGTTTGTAAAGCTAAAACCGAAGTAAACAAATCACAAATATTACGGTATTTTCTATAAAAAACTCCACGGTTAATATTCAATTTCTTACAAAATTTAGTGACTGTGTACTTATAGACATTATATTTTGATAGCTCTAACACGAGAACTTGTTCATTCTTTGTTAAACTCATATTAAGTGCTCCTGCTTATAATGCTATAAGTATATCAATAATAGTAACGACAAGCAATATTATCTTGGAAAAAAATGATTTTATTTTTAAAATGCTAAAAAGAACTTAAAACGACAAGATTCTTTAATTTGTATGCAAAATAAAAAGCCAACATCTAAGTGAAATCGTGTGTTAGCTTTCTAGGAATAATTTAAATATAATTTTTATTTTAAGTTAGTCTTGACTATCACGCCTATTTTTTCTTTGTCGTTTAGCTTTTCGAATTTTACTGCGCTGTTCAATTTTATTTTTTTGCGCTCTATCTTGCTGAATAGCTCTTTTAATCTTTTTCTTATAGCCAGGTTTACGTTTTTTCTGCGCTTTTTTTACCATCCCTCTTACCTTATTATCAAGGCCTTGAGAAGTTGATTGTCTTAATTTGCGGTTATGATAATGCGTTCGCGGTACCAGAGAACTATCTTTAATTTCGACAAAATCAAAATGGATCCCCATTTTTTCCAGCTTAAGAATTTGATTCATTTCTTCTTCACGAATTAATGTAATAGCGTGTCCCTTCATCCCATTTCGGCCGGTTCTACCAATACGATGAATCACAAATTCTAATTCACGGGGAATTTCATAATTAATAACTAAGCTGACACCTTCAATATCAATGCCACGTGCAGCTAAATCAGTTGCCACTACATACTGGTATTGTCCGGCTTCTACTTCACGCATTGTTCTTTTACGTTCGCGCTCAGTAATTCCACCATGAATTTTGGCCACTTTTAAGCCTTGATTAATGAGAAATTCTGCTAGTTCATCAACAGTTTGCTTTGTGTTAGCAAAAATTAGTGCTAAATACGGCTGGCCAATTGTTAATAATTGATATAGTATTTTTTCGCGACTTTTTGAGCCAATATCAAGCAAATCGTTTTTGACCGTTGGAGAAATAACGGTAGGATTATCTATGATAATAGTTTCAGGCTTTGCCATGTATTTACGTAAAAAGTTAGCCAACTTAACCGGAATTGTGGCTGAAAAAGCAGTCAAAACACAGTTTTGGGGTAATCTTTGTGCAATAAAATCGATTTCACTCAAAAAGCCCATGTCCAAAGTCATATCAGCCTCATCAATGACAAAGTTTTTGACATAATCTAATGGCAAAATCTTTTTTTCACCAAAATCATGTAGTCTACCGGGAGTAGCAATGATAATTTGCGGTTTATGTCTGCTAATACTTTCAATTTGTCGCTCACGATCGGTACCACCTGCTAATAACGCAATAGACAGGTTTAGATTGGAAGCATCCCTTAATTGGCGGGTTACTTGATACAATTGCTGTGCAAGTTCACGACTAGGCGTAGTCAAAATTGCCTGAGGAAATTGAAGATTCTCGTCAATTTCATTCATAACAGGAATCAAAAAGGCGTGAGTTTTACCCGAACCGGTAACTGCTTGCACTACAGCATTTTTGTGTGCCATTAAAACAGGGATCACTTTTTCCTGCACTTCAGTAGGTTTAACAAAGTTAATCTTTTTTAATCCCTGTCTAATTGCTGGATTTATCTGTTCATTTTCAAAAATATTATTCATGTTCCTCTTGATATTCCTTGGTTACCTGAACTAGTTCTGCGAAAATTTGTTTCACTTCCGCCATGTCTTTTGCGTTAGCTCCACTTGCTAAAGCGTGACCGCCTCCATCATGTTTTGCTGCTAATTCGTTAATTACTGGTCCCTTTGAACGATAATGGACTCTGAATGTACCATCTGGTTTTTCAACAAAAACATTCCAGGCAATGATATCCTTAATTCGACCGGGAGTAGAAACAGTACATGAAGCTTGTTCTGAATCTACACCCAATTTATGCAAAGTATCTTGAGTTAAAATTGCATAGGCTGCACCACTAGCATCGACTTTCATATACGCCAAAACTTCGGCCTGTAATTTTGCCTGTTCGAAGGTAACATCACTGATATTACGCGCAATCTCATTAATATTAATTCCGGTCGCTGCCAATTTAGCCGCAATTTTAAAAGTATGATCTGTTGTTTCAGGATACATAAATCTACCGGTATCACCCACTATTCCAGCATAAAGGGGATAGGCAACTTCTGCAATAAGTGGCATTTTTTCAGTAATAATAAAATCAGCTACAATTTGTGAAGCAGCAGGAGCCTGATCATCAACAAAACTCATTTCAGCGTACGGTTCAACATCGGGATGATGATCAATTTTTATTAAGAAATCACCTTTGCTATATAGTTTATTAGAAATACGGGCTGTATTTCCAGTGTCTGTTGTAATTACAAGAGCTCCTTCATAATCCTGTTCAGTCACTTGATCCATATGATTGATCCATGCTAGATCTCCTTCATCATTTTCACCCGCGCATAAAATACGCTTATTGGGAAATTGCAGCTTTAAAGAACGTGCAAGTCCAGCCTGTGAACCTAAAGCGTCAGGGTCTGGACTAGTGTGTCTATGTAAAATAATGGTGTCATATTGTGTGATTTTTTGATATATTTCGGTAAAAGTATTCATATCTAAACTCCTTTGTTACTTATATAGATTCCAGCCTAATAACAACTTTTTATTGAGTAAACAAATCCAAATCCATATTTTCATAGTCTGCTTCTGTAAAATCTGTAGCTGTCACACCCAAAAGTCTTATTCCATCATTTAAAAATGAACTGGAAATAGGATCAAAAAGTTCTTTAGCAGCATTGTATAGCTCTAATGGATTATTAGTAGCATGATCAAGTTTACGCCTTTTAGTAACAGTCTTGAAGTCACTGTTGCGAATTTTTAAAACAACCGTATTGGCATAAAAATTTCGTTCAATTAGCTTATCAGTCAGATCATTAACATAATTACGCAAATTTGTCAGTGCAGTTTGCTCATTGTAAACACTAGGTTCATAGGATCGTTCAATACCAATAGATTTGCGATTACGCTCATCATCAGGAATTACTCGTGATAAATCAATACCGTTAGCGTGTTCAGCCATTAAGTATCCCATACGGTTGAAGTGTTTTATTAAATCACGAACATGCATTTTTTGCAACCCATGGCCTGTAAAAATGCCCATTTCTGCTAATTTCGCTTGAGTTTTGGGACCGATACCATGAAACTGAGCAATTTTTTGTTTTGCTAAAAATTCCTTGGCTTCATCTGGCAGAATAACAGTGCGCCCGAATGGCTTCGAATACTCAGAACCCATTTTTGCTAAAAATTTGTTATATGTGACGCCAAAAGAACAATTAAGACCAACTTCTTTTTTTATTTTCTTCTGAAGATTAATTGCAATCTGCAATGCAGAGGTTATCCCTAATTTGTTTTCAGTTACATCCAAATATGCTTCATCAAGCGCGATAGATTGGACGTTATCAGTAATTTCATGCATCAACTGATGTATTTCAGCAGAAACACTATGATATTTAGTAAAATTTGGGCTCAAAAATACCAATTTATTTTTCGGTATCAGTCTTAATGCCTTAATCGATGGCATAGCAGAGTGTACACCGTATTGACGAGCGATATAATTAGCTGTTGCAATCACACCATGACCGTGATAATTTCTAGGATCTTGACCAATTACCAGTGCTTTATTTTTTAATTCGGGATTATCGCGTGTTTCTACAGATGCATAAAAAGCATCCATATCAAGATGAATAATTTTTCTATGTGTATCATTTTTAGGCAAAAGGCCATCGTCAAAATTACTCATAAATCCAACGCTCTGTCGGCGACTCAAAAATTTTAGCAGCTGACTTAGGACCCATTCTGTATGGCAAATATTGTTCAGGTTCCTGACCCTGTTCGTTTTCTTTTTGCCATGCTTCTTCAACATGGTCAATAAATTTCCAGTAGTTTTTTAGTTCACTCCAGTGAGTAAAATTAGTTGAATCATTTACAAAAACATCATGCAGTAAACGTTCATACCCATCTGGCACCTGTTTTTGCTCTTCACTTGTAAGTCCGTAGCTTAAATTCTCACGTCTGATTCCAGTTTCATTGATTTTTTTACCGTTAATAGTAATAAAAATCTGCATCTGCGGATCTATAATGATTGAAATATTATTTGAGTGAGCCATGCCATACTGATTCGACATATGCTTTAAAACAATGTCAATCCTATTTTTCTTTTCTCTCATTTCTTTACCAGTTCTAAAATAAATTGGTAAATCTGCCAATGGCCCCTTTTTAAACTTTACTTCACCTGCTACATAGGTTTCCGTATGAGAATCCTCAGCAACATTAGGCTCTTGACGATAGCCAAAGGTAACATCGCTTCCAAGATATTGCCCCCTCACAAAATGCCGCTCAATTTCATCTTCTGTGGGAATTACCATACTATCAAGAAGTTCTTGCTTTGCTTTGTGGATACTTTGCGAAGTTAGATCTTTAGGCTCCGGCATTGCGAGCAACGTAATTATCTGAAAAATATGGTTCTGTACCATATCGCGCAAAGCTCCTGCTGTTTCGTAATAGCCACCTCGAGCCTCAACTCCAAGTTGCTCAGCCAAAGTGACCTGAACGTTTTTAATATTATGATTATTCCAAATATTTTTAATCAATGGATTAGTAAGCCTCATTGGTAAAATGTTCTGAATCATTTCCTTGCCTAAATAATGATCAATCCGAAAGATATCATCTTCAGCAAAAGATGCAGTTATTTGCTTGTTCAACTCTTCTGCCGTGGCAAGATCACGACCAAAAGGCTTTTCAACAACAATGCGGTTAAAACCCGAACTAGTTAAATGTTGATCATTAATATGTTCAGCAATAGTACCAAAGAATTTAGGAGCCATCGCCATGTAGAAAATACGATTTCCCTGTGCACTATATCGATCGTCAAGATCTTGCGCCAAATTTTTCAAGGTTTCATAGTGTTCCACATTTGTCACATCATGAGACTGATAGTAAAAATGACTGGCAAACGCAGCTAAATCATTTTCATCCACTTCATTATGTGTTTCGTGCACAGCGTCACTCACTTGGTCGCGCAAATATTCATGTGACCAGGGACGACGAGCCGTGCCAATTACAGCAAAATTATCGTGAATTAAACCTTGTTCAAATAAATTAAACAGTGCTGGGTATAGCTTCCTATGTGCTAAATCTCCACTACCACCAAAGATAATCATAATTACCGGAATATTATTCATGAAAAAATCCTTTCTGTTACCTTTTTACACTAGCTTTATTTTATACTATTTTGCCGGTAAACTCGCGCTTTGAGCAATATTTGCTGTTTTTGCAAGCTAATTTTAGGTAATAAAAAAGTGCCATTAAGGCACTTAAGTAACTACTTTTATTTTGAATCGTCAGGTGTTTCATCAGATGAACTGGCTGGTCTTTCTTCAGTTGACTTTTCCGCTGGCTTATCTGGTTTCTGATCCGTTGTCGGTTCACTTTGCTCTGATTCTTCAGCTTTATCAGCACTTTCAGAAGTGGCAGCTGGTTCAGCATTAGTCGTATTGTTTGGCAAAATTTGCTGTACTGCCATTCTGCTAAAAGTTAAATAAATCCCATCGGCGTCAAGTACAACAGTTTTATCTTTGGTATTAACTGAATCAATTTTACCGTGAAGACCATCAATCATGATGACGCTGTCACCTTTCTTCAATTGATTCATCATTTCCATTTTCTTTTGTTGTTGCTTTTTTTGGGGTTTGATCATAGTAAAATACATTAAGGCAATCAAAACTACAAAAACTATGATTGTCCACATAGTACTACCTGAATTATTAGCCTGTGCTAAAAATAAATTATTCACTTTTACACTCCTCAAATTAAAATTAATTATTGTCTAAATATTTATTATACAGAAAATAACAAACATTTGCATTACTTGTTTGGCAGCGGCAGTCCCAAATGACTATAAGCCTTCTCTGTTACCATTCTTCCTCTAGGTGTCATTAACAGAAAACCATTCTGCATCAAATAAGGTTCGTAAAGAGATTGAATTGTTTCTACATCTTCACCAGTATTAGCAGCTAGTGTCCTAATTCCTACAGGACCACCATGATATTTTTCAATAATTACACGCAAAATTTTACGATCAGTCTGATCAAGACCCTCATCATCAACTTGCAATTGCCGTAAAGAATCTGTCGTAGTTTTATAAGAAATTATTTCTTCTCCTTTAACTTGTGCAAAATCACGCACTCTTCTCAATAAACGGTTGGCTACACGTGGTGTGCCCCTCGATCTGCGAGCTAATTCATGTGCGGCCTGGGGGTCAATTTGAATGTTAAAAACTTTGCTAGAACGAGAAATGATTTTTTCAAGTTCATCAACAGTATAATACTGCAGATGTTCAACAATACCAAAACGTCCACGCAATGGTGCAGACAATTGCCCGGCTAAAGTAGTTGCACCAACTAAAGTAAACGGTGGCAAGGGAACATGTACTGCATGGGTAGTTTGACCTTCACCAATTACGATATCAACATAATAATCTTCCATAGCAGAGTAAAGAACTTCTTCAATTGGCTTTGCCAAGCGATGGATTTCATCAATAAATAAAATATCACCAGGATCCAGATCGGTTAATAAAGCAACCAAATCACCAGCTTTTTCAATGGCTGGACCACTAGTGCTCTTTAAATGAACACCTAGTTCATTCGCTATCACAAAGGCTAAGGTAGTTTTACCCAATCCCGGAGGGCCATAAAGCAGAACATGATCAAGAGCCTCATCCCTTTTTTTAGCAGCTTTAATATAAACTGCCATTTCTTTTTTGACACGATTTTGACCTAAATATTCCTTTAAAGTTTGAGGACGTAAAGGAAACTCAGCTTGCTTTTCTTCCTGTCCCTGGTTCTCTCCAGAAACAATACTGTTATCGTCTTCTGCCACCTGTTTCACTTCCCTTTAAAACATTAATTTTATTATAACAAGATTTACTTCTTTAAGAGAAGAGCCAGTCCTTTTTTAATGTACTGATCTGCTGTTGTCTTTTCCTCTTCTATTAAAGCCGGTGTAATCCTATCTACTTCTTTTTTAGTATAACCTAATGCCAATAATGCCAATAATGCATCATTTAATTCTGGAGTTATTTCTGCTAAAGCTTCTTTATTTACTTTCTTGACATAGTCTCCTAATTTACCTTTTAAATCAAGGACAATTTGTGAAGCCGTTTTTTTGCCTACACCAGGAAAACGAGTTAGGTATTTCACCTCACCCTGTTCAATTGCTTCTGCTAGAGAATTACTGTCTTCAGCAGCCATAATTGCTAAAGCAGACTTTGGTCCGATACCACTGACACTTAAAAGTTTTAAAAACAATCCTTTATCATCTTCAGTCTGGAAACCATATAAGGTAACTCCAGTATCTCGCACAATTTGTTCTATAAAAACTCGAGCTTTTTGTCCCTCTTGGTATGCATATGGTGAGGGACTAAAAACCTTGTAGCCGACTCCATTTACGTCAACTACTATAAAATCTGGCTTAACTATTGCAATAATGCCATTCAAATATTCATACATTTTTATTAATCTTTCTTAAACATTTTGCTTAAATCATTCTTCTTTAGTCGCACAATTACCAAATTGCCCTTTGCATCATGATATGGATCAGAAACTTGCCTTAAATTTGTCAAAATTTCGCCACAATCTGCAGAAGTCAGTTTTTTACGTCCCGAAACTTCCCTTTGAGCCTGATCTGCTGCTATCCTTTTAATTAAATTTTGAGAATTGCTATCATCTATGTTCAAAAAGGTGTCTAAAATTATACGTACGGAATGTTCGACGTCTTCGCCCAACCAAGTGGGATAAGACCTCAATATAAAGGTATCTTGTCCAAAATCTTCCAAGAAAATACCAATTTTTTTAATATCTGCCAACTTATCTTTTATTTGTAAAAAATCCAGATTGCCAAATTCCAAAATTAAAGGACTCAATAAACCTTGCTGGCTGATTTTAGAACTAGACAATTCGAGTATAATCTTTTTAAAAGAAAGCAGTCTTCTGGCAGCAACTTGATCAATTAAATATAGGTCATCATTACTTGCAGCTATAATATAAACTTTAGTCTGACCTACAAAACTTAGCTCTGGTAAACTACTTGCCAGTAATTCATCCCCTGTAGAAATCAGTCCGCTATTAGATTGTTTACTGGTAAAAGGGGTCAATTGACATTGCTTTTTTACATTATCCGTCCAAGTTGCAGTAATCAGATAACGATCATCATCTCGTGGAGTATCTAAATTCACATACTGTGTATGTTGAATATGCTGAATTTTTTCAGGTACTGCTTCATTAATTTGGTCAGTTTGAGTTTCAGGTCTTTTAGTTTCAACCACGTTTTTATTTAAATTAAATTTTAACTGATCAACTAAAGTATCCTCTGTAGCATTATTCAAATTGCTGATAGCATCAGATTTTCTTTCATTCTTCAAGAGCACACTGCTGATTGCATTTGTTATTAAACGGCTTAATTCAGTTTCTTTGGATAAACGTACTTCTCTTTTTGTGGGATGCACGTTAACATCTACCAAAAGCGGATCAGTTTTTATCTTAACAACAGCTATAGGATAATGTTTATCAGCAAGGTTATTGCCATAGCCATCCAGTACTGCACTGGCTAATTTGAAATTCCTAATGTAACGGCCATTAAGCAAAATCGAAATAAAATTACGTGTAGATCTGGTAAGTTCAGGGTTAGAAATTAAGCCGCTTACTTCAAAGTCATTATCACTACCGTTAAAAGACAGCATTTTTTCAGCAATATTTCTGCCATAAACACTAGAAACTGTTTGTCGTAAATTATTATTGCCGGCAGTTCTTAATAATATTCGACCTTCGTTCATCAACGTAAATGCAATTTCGGGATAACCTAACGCAATCCGATTAACAATATCAACGATTTTCATAATTTCAGTTCTCGGACTACGTAAATATTTTAATCTCGCAGGTGTGTTGTAAAATAAGTCTTTAACAGTAATCTGTGTGCCCTTTCTCGCAGCCGCATTTTCCTGTATTTTCTTAACTCCACCTAAGAACTCAGCACGTGTACCTATTTCTCCAGAAGAATTAGTTAAAATTTCAACGTGACTTACTGCAGCAATCGAAGCTAAGGCCTCGCCTCTAAAACCCAATGTGTTAACGTTAAATAAATCACGCTCGTTTGCTATTTTGCTAGTTGCATGCCTGGTAAAAACAAGATCAATTTGATCGTTATCAATTCCGGAGCCGTTATCTTGAACCACAATTTGCTTCAATCCGGCATCAATAAAGTCTATTCTAATTCTATTGCTGCCCGCATCAATTGCATTTTCAACCAGTTCTTTTACCACACTGGCAGGTCGTTCAATTACTTCTCCAGCTGCAATCTGATTAGACAGATTGGTCGAAAGCTCATGTATTTTTGCCATGACTAGTTTTCATCCTTTAAATCTTCCTGCCAGTTTTCGACTAGTTGCATCACTTGCAGTGGCGTCTGATCAGCCAAATAAATATTAGAAATTTCATCTAAGATATCTTTTTCTTTATCAGTCAATTCATCTTTAGAATCTGAAGGTGTTTCAACAGACTCAGATTCTTCTGTTGCGGTTGCGGAACTAAACAAATCTAATTGCGTAGAAGCCGGACCTAAATTACTTCCTTGAGCTTCAAGCCTATTAAGCAATTTGGTAGCTTTTCGTAATACTTTTCTCGGCAACCCGGCAAGTTGAGCAACGTGAATACCATAACTTTGATCAGCAGGTCCGGGTAAAATTTTATGAAGAAAAATTAATTTACCGTTTTCTTCAGTTGCTCCCACATGAATATTCTTTAAATGAGGCAATGTCTGTTCCATTGCTGTTAGCTCATGGAAGTGAGTCGCAAATAAAACTTTAGCACCAACCTCATCATGTAAATACTGGACAATTGCTCCAGCCAAAGCCATGCCGTCATAGGTTGCTGTTCCTCGACCAATTTCATCAAATAATACTAGACTCCGCTTGGTTGCATGCTGTAGTGCGTCGTTGGCTTCAGTCATTTCGACCATAAAAGTACTTTGTCCTGAAATCAAATCATCTGCTGCACCAATACGAGTAAAAATTTGATCAAAAATAGGCAGATCTGCACTATCGGCAGGCACAAATGACCCGATTTGAGCCATCACAGCAATAAGTGCCATCTGCCTCATATAAGTGCTTTTTCCGGACATATTAGGACCGGTTATCAGAAAAATGTCTGTATTTTCTGTTAATTTTACATCATTAGGAATAAACGACCCTGCCTTCATCACTTGTTCAACTACAGGGTGTCTTCCCATAATAACCTTAACATCCTGATTATCAGTATGAAATTGTGGTCTACAATAATTGTTGTCCTCGGCAACTTGTGCAAAAGCACAAAAAACGTCAAGTTTAGCTACTTGTCCACCTAACTTTTGCAATGCCGGAATGTATTTTTTGACTTCTTCTCTTAGTTTCACAAACAAATCATATTCTAAATCCGTCGATTTGGTTTGTGCTTCTAAAATAAGGTTTTCATGCTCTTTAAGTTCAGGTGTGATATATCGCTCAGCATTGGTCAAAGTTTGTTTACGGGTATAACGATCTAAAGGTACTTTGCTTTTATTCGAGTTTGTAACTTGAATGTAATATCCAAAAACCTTGTTGTAGCCTACTTTTAAATTTTCAATTCCTGTTTTGGTTCGTTCATCTTGCTCCATTTCGGTCAGCCATCTTTTACCATTATTCATGGCATCTCGGTAACGATCCAGTTGATTATCAACGCCATCTTTGATTAACCCGCCCTCAGTTGTCAGAACCGGTGGCTGATCAACAATAGTATCAGTAATTAATTTAGCAATACCCTTTAACGGATCAATTTGTCTTGCAAAATTTTGCAAATTTTTATTATCCGCCTTTTGCATTTCAGCCAAAATTGTTGGTACTGCATTGAGAGAATGTGCCAACTGCAATAATTCTCGCGCATTGACACTGCCAAAAGCAATTCGACCAGTTAAGCGTTCCAGGTCATAAACCCCTTTAAGAGCATCATTAATATTTTCCCGAGTAAAATATTCATCAATTAATGCTTGCACCATTTCCTGCCGTTTATTTAACTGTTCAACAGACAAGAGTGGTCGAGCCAGCCATTGTTTTAACAGCCGTCCGCCCATTGCAGTGTGAGTTTTATCCAAAACCCAAAAAAGTGAACCCATTTTCTTACCTGTTTTAGCAGATGCTGTTAATTCTAAGTTATCTCGCACAGTATGAGACATTTGTAAATACTGATTGACTTCATAACTTTGGGCTACTTGCAAATGAGCTAAACTTCGGCGCTGGGTCTGCAATAAATAACCTACTAATTGTCTAACAGCTGCCTTTTCGGCAGAATTAGTTAAATTTTGTTCAGCAAAGGAAATCTCCGCATGTTTGCCAGTTAATGCAACAGGCTCTGATACGGTAATATTTGCTTTATGAAAAAAATCACTATCCTTGTCATTTAAATGTCCATTAAAAACAACTTCGCGAGTTCGCAGAGAAAGCAACTCATTTGAAACGGCAGCAAAACTCTTTAAATGTGTGGCATAAATTTCACCGGTAGATAAGTCACTGTATGCAAGTCCAAAGCAGCTTTTGGTAGTCACAACCGATGTAAGATAATTTGATTCTTTAGCTTCACTAGGTTTGTCATTCATCAAGGTTCCGGGAGTCACAAGTTGAATTATACCCCGTTTAACCATCCCTTTAGCTTGTTTAGGATCTTCGAGCTGTTCACACAAAGCTACCTTGTAGCCTTTTTCAACCAAAGTATCTACATAGGATTGAACCGCTACATGCGGAACTCCTGCCATTGGAACAGGATTTTCGGTTTTATTAGATCTGTGAGTCAAAGTTAATTCTAAAATTTGAGCACCTTTGATTGCATCATCTTCAAATAATTCGTAAAAATCACCTACCCGATAAAAAAGGAAAGCATCGGGATATTGCTTTTTAATTTCGTGATATTGCTCCATCATCGGAGTCAGGTTTGTTTGCGCCATTATTCCCCTTCTTTTCTGCATTACTGTTATTATTATACGCTAAACTTCTTGTTAAAAGAAAAAAGACCGCAAGTAAAACGATCTCTTTTCACAATATGCTTTTTAGTTGCAATAAATGCTTTCTGCTTAAAAAATTTAAGCAATGTGTCCTTCAATACTCTGTAAATCCTTTTTGCCATCCATTTTCACAATAGCGGTAATTGCAGCAGTAATGCCTCTAACATCATCTGTTAAATTAAGACATGGAGTTTCAGGTTTAGCAACAACTTGCTCAGGTAAATATGGAATATGCATAAATCCAGCTTTTAAATCATGAAATTCCTTATCAATCATATACTGCACTTGATACATAATATGATTGCAGACAAAAGTTCCTGCAGTTGTTGAAACAGAGCTTGGCAATCCAATTTCACGAATTGCTCGTGCCATGGCCTTAACAGGAAGTTGTGTAAAATATGCGTTTTGACCATCTTCATGAATAGGACTAGCAATAGGTTGATAGCCTTTATTATCAGCAATACGTCCATCATCAAAATTGATAGCTACGCGTTCTGGAGTCAAAGCATAACGACCACCAGCTTGACCGATATTTAAAACATAATCTGGTTTTTCCTTAAGAATAGCCTCATGAACCACTTCTGCACAGTCACCAAAAACTGTTGGTATTTCAAGTTTCACGATTTTTGCACCTGCAATTTCATTGTCCAGTCTTTTAACTGCTTCAATTGCAGGATTAATCTTATCCTCGCCAAAGGGATCAAAACCTGTTACAAGAATTTTCATTATATTTTCTCCTTACTATCTAAAATGCTAAAAAGTACATTAAAATAATTTGAATGAGCAACATGCTAATTGCAATCGGAAATTGTTGTTTGATCACACCTAATTGATCTTTCATTTCCATTAATGCAACTGGCAAAGTATTGAAATTGGCTGCCATTGGAGTAAGCAGTGTGCCACAATACCCCGATGTCATTCCCAATGCTGCAACTACAATCGGTGAACCACCTTGAGCCACAACGAAAGGTATACCAATCCCTGCTGTAATAACAGCAAAAGCAGCAAATGCATTACCCATAATTGCTGTAAATAATGCCATAGCAATACAATAAAGCGCAACTCCTAATAAGTGGTTTCCAATAGGAAAAAGACCAGAAATAGCCTTGGCAGTCACTTGTCCTACACCTGAAGCTGTAAATACAACGCCCAAAGTAGCGAGTAATTGTGGTAAAATTCCGGCAGAGCCGACAGAACGCACCATTCTTTGTGTATCTTCGTAGACTACTTTGGTATTCGATCTAGTCAAAATTTGTGCAACAACAAGTGAAACAATAGCTGCTACACCGATACCTACTTGACCACCTAAATTAGTAAATTGGGCTATGACCAAAGCTAAAACTGCCAGCAGGATACTTGGTAAGAAAATCCAGTTGCCAATGCGTTTAACCGTTTTTTGAGCAACTTTTTCATCTAAATCCTTTATGTGTCCTACACGCACTTGTTTAAACAAAGATAATAAAGCAATGATCAGGATAATGCCACCATTAATTGCATTTGGCAACCACTGTCCAGCACAGAAAAGCACAGCAAACAAAAGCCAAAATATTCCAGTACCCCAGCGGACTGGATTAGATTGATCACGCCAAGATTCAATAGCAGCAGCGAGGAAAAAAAGGCCAATTAAAATATAGAATGCAAGTAAAATATTATTAATTAAAGTTTCCATTATTTCTCCTATTTTTCTTTCTTCTTCATTAGCTTTTGGTCAAATGCGTGATTGTAGAACAAGCATAAAATATAGCTAATAATTGCGACTGGGAAGGTATATAAAACTATTCCAGATGGATCTACAGGATGACCGAGCGATTTCATTGTACTTGCAATAAGTAAAACACTTGAGGAAGCCACAAACAGGTTTTGCGCAAAGAAATTACCAAAATTTTCTGTTGCAGCAGCTCTTCCTTTAATTTGGTCTACTTCTAGAGGTGTCAATTCGCTATTAACCTTACCGGCCGCTTGCGCCATTGGATTAATCAATGGCGCAATAAACTGGACGTGTCCTTGTAATGAAATACCAAAGGCACCGGCAATTTCACGAATGGCCTGATAAATATCGAATATACGACCAGGTGTCAGTTTTTTCATTTTTTTAATTAAATTAACAGCGGCTTGTTTTAAACCATGTCTTTCTAAAATTCCAATAGTTGGTAAAGTGAGAAAGAAAAGAGAAACCATTCTGTTATCCATAAATCCTTTACCTAGAATTCTCAAAAATGAGGTAAAATCTATTCCTGAAACTAATGCCGTAACTAAAGCAGAAATTACGACTACAGCTATTGTATCAAGCCCCAAAGCAAACCCTAACACTATAACAACAATACCCAACAAACTTAAATATTCCACTAATGTTCCTTTCTAGTGAATAATCTTAACCAAGATAAACTAAAAATGAATTGTAACAAAAAAATCCCACTAGCAAGCCCCACAGGATTGCTAGTAGGATTTATTAATTAACTAATAAAAACTAAATTACATCACACCTGGATTGCCAGCACCTGCAGCATTTGGATCAGCAGCAGGTTTATCTTCTGGTATCTCGGCAACAACTGCTTCAGTAGTTAGGAGCAAAGCGGCAATTGAAGCAGCATTTTGTAAAGCAGTACGGGTTACCTTGGTTGGGTCAATAATTCCGGCTTTAACCATGTTTTCCCATTTGCCATTAGCTGCGTTATAACCGACTTCGTTATCTTGTCCTTCAAGTTTGTTCAAGATAACCGAACCGTCTTCACCAGCGTTGTCAGCAATTTGACGGACTGGAGCAGTCAATGCCTCTAAAACAATGTTGATACCAGTTTGTTCGTCAGCATTATCACCTTTAAGATCCTTAACAGCATCCTTAACGTCTACTAATGCTGTACCACCACCGGCAACATAACCTTCGTCAACGGCTGCACGAGTGGAGTTCAAAGCATCTTCAATGCGGTATCTGCGTTCTTTCAATTCAGTTTCAGTAGCAGCACCAACATGAATAACAGCGACACCACCTGTTAATTTAGCTAGACGTTCTTGCAATTTCTTCTTATCGAAGTCAGAGGTAGTCTCTTCAATTTGCTTTCTAATTGAATCTTCACGGTCTTTAATTGCTTCATCAGAACCAGAACCATCAACAATAGTAGTTGAATCCTTAGTTACAGTTATGCGACGAGCTTGACCTAACTGATCAATCTTAGTGTCCTTCAATTCAAGACCTAAGTCATCAGTAATTACTGTACCACCAGTTAAAGCGGCAATATCTTGCAATTGTTCTTTACGACGATCACCAAAACCAGGAGCTTTAACAGCAACAACGTTAAAGGTACCACGAATCTTGTTCAAAACCAAAGTTGGTAATGCTTCACCAGAAACATCATCTGCAATAATCAGCAATGATTTGCCTTGTTGCACAATTTCTTGTAACAATGGCAAAATGTCTTGAATGTTAGAAATCTTCTTATCAGTGATTAAAATGTATGGATTGTCAAGATCTGCTTCCATCTTGTCATTATCAGTTACCATGTATTGTGAAAGGTAGCCACGGTCAAATTGCATACCTTCGACTACTGATAACTCGGTTTCAATACCACGTGAATCTTCAATAGTAATAACACCATCATTACCAACTTTTTCCATTGCGTCAGCGATCAGGTCGCCAACTTCTTTTGAAGCTGAAGATACTGAAGCTACTTGAGCAATTTGGTCTTTTGAAGAAACAGTATGACTAATCTTATGTAATTCTTTAACTACGGCTTTAGTAGCTTTTTCAATACCGCGGCGAACTCCTACAGGGTTAGCACCAGCAGTCACGTTCTTCATACCTTCACGAATAATTGCTTGAGTTAAAACAACAGCAGTAGTTGTACCGTCACCAGCTATGTCATTAGTCTTTTGTGCTGCTTCGGCAACTAACTTAGCACCCATATTCTCATAGTGGTCTTTTAATTCAATTGCCTTTGCAATTGTCACACCATCATTAGTAATGTCCGGGTTGCCATATGATTGCTCCAAAACAACATTTCTGCCCTTAGGACCAATAGTTGCTTTAACAGTATCAGCTAATTTGTCAACGCCCTTTAACAGGGAACGTCTTGCTTTTTCTGAAAATTTAATTTCTTTTGCCATATTTTTATGCGCTCCTTAATTACTTAACAATTGCTAAAATATCTTTTTCATGAAGGACTAAATACTTTTCGTCATCGTATTTGACATCAGTGCCTGAATATTTGTCATATAAAACAACGTCACCCTTTTTGACAGTCATAGGAATTTTACTGCCATTTTCGGCATAACTACCTTCACCAACAGCAACAACTTCACCTTCTGTTGGCTTTTGTTTAGCATTAGAAGCCAGGACGATTCCGCCTACAGTTTTCTCTTCTTCTTCTTTAACTTTAACGATCACGCGATCACCAATTGGTTGTAACACGTTTGTCCCTCCTAAAATTAAATTATTAATCTATTTTACGTGTCATTAGCACTCTTATTCATCAAGTGCTAACTTACATTTATGATAATAACCCCTTTTCATAAAAAATGCAAGAAAAAATTAGCACTTTGAGTAAAAAAGTGCTAATCGTATTTTTATGCCTACTTTTTCTTATCTGAGTCAAGGAAGTAAATTAGAGTTTGTAATTCCGTTGCTAAATCAACGTTCTGAATTCTAATACCACTTGGAGCAGACAAACGAATTGGCGTGAAATTCATAATTCCTCGAATACCAGCTTCAACCATATCATCAGCTGTCCTTTGTGCTGTCGTGGAAGGAACAGTCAAAATTGCAATAGAAATCTGTTGGTCACTAAGCTGTTTTTTTAGTTCACTCATGTCATAAACAGGGACACCACTGAGAATCTTGCCTGTAATTTTATCATCAATATCAAAAGCACATGAAATACGAATATTGTTTGTGCGTTTGAAATTATAGTTTAATAAAGCATGGCCTAAATTACCAACGCCAACCAGGGCAACATTTGTTAAAGTATCTTGATTTAAAATCTTTTTAAAAAAGGAAAGCAAACTTTTTACATCATAACCATAGCCACGTTTTCCCAATGCACCAAAGTATGAAAAATCACGTCTGATTGAAGCACTATCTACTTGAACAGCCTCAGATAATTCAGTTGAGGATACCTTTTCTTTACCAGCCTCATTTAAAATTATCAGGTAGCGGTAATATAGCGGCAATCTTTTAGCCGTAGCCGTGGGTATTTTGATTTTTTCCATTTAAAAAGCCTCCAACTTGATTAAGTATATATTTTGTTTTGTGAATTTTTCAGCAATCACTACTATTTTATCTATAAATTTGCGCCATTTGCAAACATTTTTTTCACAATCTATCAAATTTTAGCATAATAGTAACAGGTTTGATAATAGAAATTTATTTTTTTACTCTTTTAATTAAAAAATGCTTCTTTTTTACATTTATTTCCTATATTTATCAATCAAACTCTCCCACAAGAATTTTGCTACGTATGCTAAAATGGTTTCTAGGTGAAAAATTATGATAATTGCTCAAGGACACGATTTAGAAAAACAATTCGGTGCCAACACATTATTTAAAAACGTCAATTTTTCAATTGACTCAAATGCAAGAATAGGTCTCATTGGACCCAATGGTGTCGGTAAAACGACTTTGCTTAAAATTATGACTGGCGAAGAAGAAGCCACACATGGTGACTTTACAATCAATAAAAATATAGATGTTGGCTATATTGCTCAAGAAAATGATTTAAATGAAAATAAAACTATTTGGGATGAAATGCTGTCTGTTTTTACTCCCCTAATTAATATGGGTAAAAAGATAAGGGATTTACAAGAAGAAATGTCTGCAAATCCGCAAAAAAAGGACCTGCTAAAACAATATGACCAGTTGCAATACAGCTTCGAACAACAAGGTGGATACACCTACCAGGCCGATATCAAAAGTATTTTGAACGGATTTAATTTTCCTGAAGCAACTTGGACTAAAAAGGTTGGCAGCCTTTCCGGCGGAGAAAAAACGCGGCTTTCTTTTGTTAAGTTGTTATTGCGCAAACCCCCATTATTACTGCTTGATGAACCTACCAACTATCTGGATTTAGACACTCTAGACTGGCTTGAAAGCTATCTTAAAAACTATTCTGGTGCTATTTTGGTAGTTTCCCATGATCAATATTTTTTGGATAATTTAGCAACACAAATTTTTGAATTACAATTTGGCAAATTAACTGTATTTAAAGGAAATTATTCTGCCTATCTCTCTGAACGTCAATTACGTGACCGTCAACAAGAAGAAGCATACGAAAAGCAACAAGAAAAAATCAAAAAAGACGAAGAATTTATTCAAAAAAATATTGTAAGAGCTAAAACTACTAAGAGAGCACAAAGTCGGCGCAAGCAACTGGAAAAAATGGAACGAATTAGTCCGCCCAAGCACAAAAACAAAGTCAGAATTAATTTTCAAAGTGAGCGACCATCTGGTAAAGAAGTGCTAATTTTACGTGATTTAACTATTGGCTATCCCACAAAAACAATGGTTCACGGTATTTCTCTGCAAATTAATAAAGGTGACCGTGTAGCCGTTATTGGTCAAAATGGTATTGGTAAATCAACTTTACTAAAAACCGTTATGAAGGAGTTAAAACCGAAAAAAGGTTCAATCAAATATGGAGCTTCGTTAGACATCGGCTACTATGATCAAGAACTGCAAGGGCTTGATCCAGGTAAAACTGTAATCGATACAGTTTGGGACCGTCATAAAACAATGCCTGAAAAAGATGTGAGGTCGATTTTAGCCAGTTTCTTATTCACAGCAAAAGATATTGGTAAAACTGTAGGTCAACTTTCCGGTGGTCAAAAAGCGAGATTAACCCTAACAGTTTTGTCGCTTGAGCATAATAATTTTTTATTGATGGATGAACCCACAAACCACTTGGATCTCGAAGCCAAGGAGGTTTTAGAACAGGCACTACAGAACTATGATGGTACTTTACTTTTCGTTTCTCACGACCGCTATTTCATCAATCAGTTAGCAAATAAGATTGTAGAAATTAAAAACGGTGTTGCTCAAGTATATGAAGGTGATTATAGTTATTATCTAGATGAAAAGAATAAGCAAGACTTAGCCTCCGAAAATGAATCATCTGAGAATAGAGAAATAGTAGAACCTGAACAAAATAAAAATAAATTGTCCTATCAGGAGCAAAAGTTGCGCGATTCACAAAAGCGTAAATTGCAAAGAGAAGTTGAAAATACCGAAAATAAAATTGAAAAGTTGGAAAAAGAGCAAAAAGATATTCAATCTCAAATGGCTGATCCAGCAATTGCAACTAATTTTGACAAATTAGGTCCCTTGCAAGAACAGCTTAGCGCAGTACAAAAACAACTGGACGATGCAAATGATGCATGGGAAAGTGCATTGAATAAACTGGATAGCTTTGACTAAAATAATATATTATTAAGTTAACACAACTCCAAAATAAGATTAACTAGCCTTTTATCTACCGTTTCTATTCTTAGCTAGTGCTAGATTTTTTTATTAACTATTAATAAAATTTTCTTTTTATTTATAAATACGTAATAATTATAAGACGCAAAAAAGATCTTTATACTATTGCTTTTAAAATTGTAGTTGTTTAAACTTAAAGATAATAATTTTACTGGCTCTATCAAAAATAAATTGAGAGGTACACATGGAAAAATTACGCACTGCTCTTTAATTATTAATTAATTAAGGAGGAATAAAAATGAAATATATAGCTGACAAAAATATCGCTATGGAACAACTTATAAATTTATACACAAGCGTAGGTTGGAGTTCCTATACGCAAAATCCTCGGCAGCTGCAAAAGGCAGTTGTAAATTCGCTTTTTGCTATTGGCGCTTATGATCAAAACCAGTTAGTAGGATTAATCAGAGTAGTTGGTGATGGTCTGACCATCATTTATATCCAAGATTTACTTGTTAATCCTGCTTATCAAAGACAAGGAATTGGTACGAAATTAATAAACAGCGTGCTAAAGAAATATAATTCTGTCAGACAGAAAGTTTTGTTGACAGAAAATACCGTTAAAACGCGCAGGTTTTATGAGAGTTGTAATTTTAATCCGTGTGACAAATACAACTTGATTGCTTTCTACAAAGATTTTTAAGAGATAATAAGGAGTCTGGAAAAAAACTATCTTTTCCCAGACTCCTTTGCTCAATATTTTATCTTTTAGTTTTAAGAAGAACTCACACCAATCTAGTTGACTTTATCATGGTAGGTACCTTATTACCTGATTAGAATAGATAACACTGTAACATTAAAATTTACACAGCAAGTTAAGATATTATTGAATATTAAATCTGTATATATTTATTTAATCAAAATGGGAAACTCTTTTGAAATGAGTTTCCCATTTTGTAATGACGAGAATGTTATTGCTTGTTATATATTTTTACACTTAGTTTTAAAAGACTTTTGAGTAAGCATAATTTAAATAAATAAATGAACGATCTAAAGTCATGATAACACTAATTAGAAGTAAAAATATTAATTTAAGAAATATAAAATTTTATTCTTTATATTTTATATGACTGGACAGTAAAATCATAATAATAATTATTAAAATTGAACAGCACAGCGTTAAAAGCCCTGTCGTATAGTTCAACTGCACATTTTGATAATTCATTCCTAAATTGCCAGATACTATGTCAACTGCGTTCAGGTAAGTCATTGGCAACCAGGCGGAGATCTTACGCAACGGCTCAACTATCATAGTTGCAATGTTGAGCCCTGGGACAAGTAGAATAGCGATAAGTAATGCTGGTAATTTATCACGAAAAATTTGGGCAAGGAACTGAACTAAGACAACATCGAAGATCAAGGTAAGTGCCTGCAATACAATTACTTTAATAATAAAGCTGCCAGTAGTTACACATTTAATAAGAGGACCACTAACTGTATATTGAACTACGATATAAGGGAAGGATAAACTACCAGTACCAGAAATAAGGGAAGCTACAATAAATAATACCAAGTTAATCCCTAAAAAACTAACAAGAGTCAGGACTATTCCTGCTATTGTATTCGAAATCATTAAATTATTTTTTTCAAGTGGTAATAACTGCGCCGTATCTAACTTTTGATGGTAAGAATCAGTTAAAGACAAAGTTAATAAAAACAGAGCAACAAGAGTAAATACGTAAGGCAAATATTGCTGATGTAATTGCAGTAAGAATTGCCAGCCTGTTACTGGCATATCCTGACTTTCATAAGGCAAAGGCTCATGGCGTAAGTAGTTAAAGAATTGCAGTTTTTTCTCTACATTTGTCCTTGAATTAAGGCCTGTTGAATCTTGGTCATTTGATGTAATAGTTTGTTCTTGCTTTTTTTGTTGCCACATAATCGTGTAGGCTTTGCGCCAGTTGCCTTTATTTGCCGCTTTTTGAACTTGTTTATCTTGCTTAACTGCATCTTGGTTTTGCTTAATAGCAGCTTTAGTATCATGGTAAACTTCAGTTTTTGATTTTTGTTTATCATGTTTAAGTAATCTTTGCTGCCGGTTAATTTCTTTTTGGCGGTAAGCAATCTCTGATTTAGCCCCCGCCTGCAAGGAAAATTGGGGATTAGTACGAATATTCATGAATAAGACAATACCCATCAATAAGAGCAAAATTGCTAAGCAAACTGGGGTTAGCTTATTCTTAAATACTTTTTTAAGCTGAAAAGCCAAATAGGACATTATGCCAATCTCCCATTTCTATGTGCAATAGTTGTAATGCGATCAATTAAAAGTACCAGCAAGAATAATAATATAGAACTTAGTATTAAGGTAAACACACCATTTGAAAAGTTAATCGCGGAGTTATCCATTGCATAGGCTGTTTGGTTTGATACAACATTTAAAACTCCTAAATAAGTACCAGGAAGCCACTGCGCAATCTTCTCCAACGGAATAATAAAAATTGTAATAAAATGACCTCCTAATAAAAGCAATAGCGAAACTAACAGAGTCGGTAACTGGTTATGAAAGATTTTAGCAGCCAGCTGCACAAACAAAACCATAAATATGAAATTTAAGAGCTGCAGTATAGCTGCTTGGGGCAACAATTTGGCGGTCGGAATAATTCCTGGCACCAAGTGGTCGTTAACCAGATGGTGAATGATGTAAGGATAGTCACTGCGACCAGTACCAAAAATGCTCGTTGCTCCACCGAAAACTAATAAGTTTAGTAATAGAAAAATAAAGCTGACAACTAATAGCCCAACAATATTATTAGTCAGGGTACTTTGCAAGCGATTAATTGGCAAGACAGTCGAAATGTTAAGACCATTTTTATAAGAACCAGTAAATAAATAAGTCAAAACAAAAATCATTACTAAACTAAATAAGACGGGCAAATAGTTTTCATTCAAATCTAATAGAAACTGTATCCCGGTGACTGCGCTATCGCTTTCATAAGGCATAGGGTGAGCTATGAGATACTTTAAACGCAGTATTACACTTTTATGTCCATCTTTTTCATCCGAACTTAGATCAGTCAATTTGCCTTTTTGATCCCTTTTTAATTTGGTCTTATAAACTCGCTTCCAGTGATTGTGATTAATATTATCAACAAAGGCCTGATCTTTTTTTAATTCCTTTTCAGTTTGTTTAATATCTTTTTCAGTGGCCTTGTATAATTTTCCTTGCGGTGAATATCGTTTGAGTGCTCGACGATCCGCTTGTAAGGCTTCCTCTTTCATGGCAATCTGTCCTTGAGCATCTCCTTTTAAAGAACCAGTACCACTGAGTTGCGTAGACTTCATGTATAGTAAGCCAAAAGAAATTAATAATAAAATAACCACTGAAATAATTGATAGATTGTGTTTAGTAACTTTTTTAAGTTGCAATGAAAAATATGAGATCATTAGTCTACCTCGTGCATCATTTGTTTTTGTAAAACGAGGCGGTGTAAGTTATTCACTTTAATCTCGCTGCTATAATGAGAGGTTAGGATAATACATTTATTACGCTGAGTCACCTCATCATTTAGCCTTTCATAAAGAACTGTGCGACTTTCTTCATCAAGACCGTTAGTGATCTCGTCCATCAAGTAATATTCAGCGTCACTAACTAAGTACATGGCCACAATCAATTTTTGCTTCATTCCAAGCGAATACTTTTTAATCGGGACTTTGACATACTCACGTACACCCAGCAAATCAAGTTCTTGATCAAGGTCGACATTTGAATGCCATTGGCTTTTCACGAATTTTAAGTAATCAAGGCTAGTTAAATTGGCGTTCAACCATTCATTGCTTTCAAAGAAAAAAAGCTTACGCTTATTTTTGGCATATGGTTTTCCGTCTAATAAGACTTTACCAGAAGAAACTGGAATAAGATCCGTAACAGCACGCAAGAAACTTGTTTTACCAGAACCGTTTTCTGCAGCAATTTGATAAAATTGACCAGGTGCAAATTGATAAGAAAAATCATGCAGGATTGGCTGCCTGGTTTTGAGTGATAGGTTTTGTACTGTTAGCATCATAGTCTCCTCTTTTGAGTGGTGAATTAAGTTGAAATGATAGAATACTATATCAGGATATCATTGAATTATATCAATTTCATTGTTTTTTGATTAGTAGTTTAAACATTTCCTCTATTTATTTGTAGGAACTTGGTTATATTTGAGTTTTATTAATAGTTCATCTTTATAAAATTCATAATCAAAATGATTATCAAATTTTGTATTTCTTGAACTTATTTTTTTGATTTCTTATTTTACCTGTTTGACTTTATTATAATCTGGTAGGAAAACTAAATTAAAAAATGTCATATATGATTTTTGAAGTGACCCCCAAATTTAAAACAAATTTGGGGGGGTCATTTTATGACTAAATTATCTAAACAAGATAAAATTCAAATCTTTTTCAGAGTTTTGATAATAGGCTTCATTAATTAGTTGATTAAATTCTGCTTCTTCTCAATAAAAGGACTGATCACGCTCATTTAGTAATTGATACATAAATTTAATGTTTAAAATAGTTTATCTTAAAACGTATAATGATAAAAAAGGGTCTAAGAAAAACTAGCCCCCCTGACTTAATAAAACTAAAGCCGACAAACCACTTTTTTAGTGATTCGCCGGCTCTTTTAGTAAGATCACTGACCTACTTTTTTCACAGACTCTTTTATTGTTTATTTTATTGCAACATTTCTGATGCGTAAGGTAATTCTAAAGATGGATCAGCATCCAAAGTAAGATCAGCGAATTTTCCTTCTTGGTACAAGTTATAGGCCGCAGCACCAATCATTGCAGCATTATCTCCGCACAACTTTAACTCTGGCAAAATTACTTTCGGTTGTAAGTTTCGAGACAGGTTAGCTATTTCATGGTTCATTCTTTCACGTAAACCGTAGTTAGCTGCGACTCCTCCACCCATAATAAAAGTTTTTGGAGCATACTGTTTAATTGCTCTAATAGTTTTAGTAGCCAAGACATCTATCACTGCAGCTTGGAAACTAGCAGCTAAATCATATTTATTCAGGTCTTGATGAATTTGTTCAGCATGATGATAGGTATTAATAAAAGCACTCTTTAAACCAGAAAAAGAAAAATCATAATCATTTTCTTTAATCATTGCCCGCGGAAAATCAAAGGTATCCTTTCCCTTCTGAGCCCATTCATCAATAGTTTTACCAGCGGGGTAATTAACACCGAGTACTCTTCCAATCTTGTCGTAAGCTTCTCCAGCTGCGTCATCCCTAGTATCGCCAACTATTTCAAAGTGGGTTGAATCTTTTAACAATACAATCTCTGTATGACCTCCAGAAACTTGCAAAGCAAGAGCCGGATAAGAGATTTCTTCCTTTAACTGAGCTGCCATAATGTGACCCATGATATGATCAACGCCAATTAAAGGAATACCTGTAGCCATTGAAGCAGCTTTTGCCGCACTAACACCAATTAAAAGGGCACCTACCAAACCAGGTCCATAGGTTACCGCAATTGCATCAATATCTTTCCAAGCTACGTGTGCTTCTTTAAGTGCTTCATTGGTTATTTGAGTAATAACTTCAATATGATGACGACTAGCAACCTCAGGAACAACACCCCCAAAACGTTGATGGCTCTTAATTTGAGTTGCTACAATCAAACTTTCTATTTCTCTGCCATTTTTTACAACAGATGTTGAAGTTTCATCACACGAGCTTTCAAAAGCCAAAATACGGATGTCTTTTTTATTTACCAATTTAATTTCCTTTCTTTTAGTCACTTGCCAATTTAAGCACCATGTTAAAAGCATCTTGATGCGAACTCTGGTAATAATTAGGCCACACAAAACTCACCGTAAAACCTAACTTATAATATAAATTTTGAGCAGTAAAATTATTATCTTTTACTTCCAAACTAAGTTCTTTACAGTTTTTATTTTTAGCAATTTCAATTACTTTTTTAATTAAATAAGTACCAATTCCCAGTTTTTGCCAAGATGAATCAACCATCAGATTAGTAATATGTGCACTACTAACGTCAAAATGCACACCAATTAAGCCAATGACACACTGAGTTTGCAATACAACTAAATACAGTGAATCATTTCTACTTATTTCAGTATGAAAAGCCATTGAATTCCACGGTTGTTTACCCTGATAAAGACTTTGCTCCAATAACAATATTGCAGAAATATCTTTAACTTGGGCTTGCCTGATACTCAGACTAGATTGATTCACAATGATTTTTTCTGGCACAAACTTAATAAACTTTTTTTCTTTTGCTAAAAGCCAAAAAGACCCAAAATGCTTAAACTTCTTCCACATAATTGCTATCTGGTTTATAGGCTTCCCCTGTCTTTTTATGCCAGTCAATTTCAGCTTGCGTGCGACGCAAATAATTCGGCAATAATTGATCAGGGTCATCAGGTTTAGCATTCAGAGCCAGCTTACCTATTAAACCAGCATGAACAACATTCTGTTTTTCCGTGCCAAAACTGAAGGGAATATTTGTCTTTCTTATAGCCTCTTCCTGCTTTTCAAAGCCAGTCCCAACATAAATCACTTTTTCCAAATTATTAGCTGTACAATATTCTGATATCGCACTTAAAAGAGTATCAATGTGATAGTGACCATCGGGAATCACGCAGTCAGGTACATTACCTTTTTCATTATTTATATAGGCTCCTGCAAAATAATTATTATTGCGAGCATCTATACCTGCTACTATTAACGTTGCTTGTTCATTGCAACTGGAAGCTAAAGCCTGCAAAGTAGACACACCAACTACATCCTTATTTAATATGCTGGCAAACATCTTAGCAGTAGTCACACCTATTCGCAAACCTGTATATGAACCTGGTCCTATCGCAACGGCAAAGCGATCAATTTCAGCTAATTCCAGATTATGTTCTTTTAAAATTTGGTCAATTAAAGGATCCAAATGTGCACTGTGATTTTGTTTATCAAATTCGTTTTTTTCTGCAATAGTCTTACTATTATCATTTAAAGCTACGCTTAAATTATTTGTCGCAGTGGACATACTCAAAATTTTCATTCTAAAATTTTTATTCTCTTTTCGAAAATTACCTTTTTATTTTAACGCGTGAAATGGCGTTTAAAACAAAGTAACTAATAATCATCTCTAGCCACGGAGTAATCGCTTCTTTAGGTATTCGTTGAATAAGGACAACGCGAAAGTCCATGCCGTAAAGGAGGTGAACCCAAAGCGTATTTAAACCTATATTAACAACAACAGTTACTAATAGAGTTGCAAGAATTATCCGCCATACTTTAACTGGCTTTTGATAAAAAACCAAGCCATAAATAAAGGGACCTATCATAGCACTCAATGTAAAGCCAAGGAAAAAGCCCCCTTGATTGCCAAATAGAGCTGATGAAACCAAATCACTAATTCCACCACCAATGCTTCCCCATACTGGTCCAAACAAATAACCTAGCATTACACTGCCTATAAATCCAAGGCTAACATGCACAATAGTTGTTCCAACTGTAAAACGACTAAGAATAATTTTCATTGCAACAATAATTCCTAAAAGGACAAGGTCTCGCAATTCGACCTTAAGCATCTCTTTAATAGTCATTTTCAGCACATTCTTTCTTTAGTTAATTTTTGTGAGAACACAAAAAATAATTATATTATATTTTGCGCCAAGTTAGTTCACAAACAGCTTTATCATTTTTGTCATCATCCGCAATTGTATGATATGATTTAATAGCATTTTCATCACTGATTACACTAACGCGCGAATATGGTGCTTCCCCATACCGCACTTCAAGGTTAAATTTAATATCAATAGTCTTGACAATATGATTTTTCAAAAAATCACGATCCAATGTATCAATAAACCAGTTAAAATAATGTCCATTTGTCATGTGATGATTTGTATCTAAATCATCATAACGAACCCGATATTGCCTCTCATTTTGATATTCATTCTGAACTCGCAACCTAGGGAAACGGGGTAATTTTTTTAAAAGTGGGATTCCCAGTTCAGACATCATTTCCTTGTCTGTCGACACCAATTTACGAGTCTGTAAATCAAATAAAACCCATTCGCTTTTAACAGTTATCAGCTCGTTGCCATTTTGATCTGTAAAAACGTAACTTCTATATTCTAAAAAACGGTTATAGCCAAATGGTTCGGTTGTGAGCGTAATTTCTTCATTTGGTCTGGGCAGACGTGCCACTTCAATATGATATTGTGTTACAACCCAGCCTAATCCTCTTTTAGTTAACGCACTTGTACTGCCATTGCCTGAGTCCAATTGATGCTCTGAAACGCTCATCATTAAATCAATCATTGCAGGTAATTTCAAATTTTTATTTTCATCACACTCATAATAATTTACTATATGTTTTTCACTATACTTCATACTTTCACCTACTTTTGATGGTAACGTTCATAAAGCTCATTTTTTGAAACATTATTTTCTTGAGCTACTGTCTTAATCGCCGATTTTTTACTTTCTCCTTTGTCAACTAACCGGTTCACCGATTTAATTAATTCGGCCCACGACAATTGCGTTTCTTGAGCAACATTAGGAGAAATTAAAACAACGAATTCACCTCTAGGAGCATTTTGTTTAAAATAATCTGTAACATCACTGATTGTACCACGAATAAATTCTTCATGAATTTTAGTAAGCTCCCTGGCAACAACAATTTTTCGTTCAGAATCCAGTATTTCAGACATATTATTGAGAGTTTTTACCATTCTGTGTGGTGCTTCATAAAAAATAGAGGTAGCTCGTGCTTTATTCATTTGTTCAAAAAAAGATTGTTGTTCACTTTTTTTGCGTGGTAAAAAGCCATAATATGTAAAAGGTTGTGCATCAAAGCCAGAAGCAATTAATGCAGTAGCAAATGCGGAAGCACCGGGCAGAGGCACTACGGGAATATTATTTTTGATACATTCTTGCACTAAAATGTATCCCGGATCTGAAATGACTGGCATCCCTGCATCGCTAATTTCAGCAATAACTGCCCCGTTCTTCATTAACTTAATTAATTCCGGTGCCCTTTCTTTTGAATTATATTTGTGAAAGGAAAGCATATGATTATGAACCCCAATTTTTTCAAGCAGAATTCCACTTGTTCTAGTATCTTCAGCAGCAATATAATCAGCTTCCTGTAAAATTCTTTTTGCTCTAAGGGTAATGTCTTCAAGGTTACCAATAGGAGTTGGCACTAAAAAAAGTTTGCCGTTGTCTTGGCCATAACTACTTTGCCTTTGCATTTAATCAATCCTTTAATGTTTTTTCTTTTTCTCTCCAAAATTATCAAGAATATCCAAACAAAACATGCAGTCAGTATTAGGATCACGGTGAGAGCCATAGTACATATTGCAAATATGGTAACCTGAACTATAAATTTGCCGTAAAGATTCAAGACCACTCTGAGTTTTAACGGTGCTATTGTGGGCATTATTCATTTTGTCCATTTTTTCACGCAGCAATTGATTCTCTACTTTTAATTCCGTATTTTCTTTCAACGTTTCCAAAATACTATTTTCTAAACTTTCGATTGTTTTGGTCATGCTAACCATTGAATCGTGAAGTTGTTCCAACTTTGAATAAGAATCCACCATGAACACCTACCGCTTCCATTGTAAAGCAAGAAAGTCGAGTAAATTGCGAAAACTAACATTGCTGTATTGCATTTTGTCAATTTCAAGCAAATACTTTAACATCCTTGCCCCGTTTTTTTGATTATTGCTTTTTAATTCTGCTTGAGCCCATTTTTTAAGTAAAAAGAGAACATAATTTTGCTCACTTTTGCTTTTAGCCATTTCTGCTAACTGATGTGCACTCACAAGTGAAAGTGAGTTATGTTCAAGCATTTCTTGGTAAAAATATTTGCTTCCTTTATCTAATTTAGCTGTATCTTCCAGTGAGTCAACTTCACTCGGACTAAAACCATTTGCCAGTAATTCTTCACTCTTGTCATGTTTTTTTTGATTGAGCGTGAAATTAATAATTTGAGTACGTGAGCAAATAGTTGGCAAAATTTGATCGGTATTATTTGTGATTAAAATAGTAACAACAGGAGCAATAGGTTCTTCTAATAAATTAAGTAAAGCATTAGCAGCAGGCAAAGTTAACTTCTGCGCTTCATTAATAAAAAAGAAACGTACACTGCTTTGAACCGGACTTTTAGCTAGTTCTTCCTTCAAAACACGGACTTGATCAATTCCCAAATTTTGCTTGCTTTCAGGCTCTATCAATAGTACATCAGGGTGATTGCCTGAAATAATTTGCCTGCAATTCTGACACGTACCATCCGGTTTTTCAGTACCGCTACAATTAAAGAGACAAGCTAACCAATATGCTGTATTTAATGCCTGGACTTCATTGGCATCAACAAATAAGTAGCTATGAGCCAATTTTTTTTGCTCAAAAGCATGACCCAAAAGTTCAGACTGCTTCTTGCCTCTTTTTGTAATATCAATTGACATCAGAACTGCTTGAATTCTTCAACAGGCAAAACAAAACAAGTGGCTCCGCCAACTGTAATTTTCACTGGTTGGCTACTAATATCAAAACCTGTCATAACCAAATTAGGGTTCATATATTCTTCACGAGATTTAGACTCTTCCTTGATGATGCGCAAAACCTGCTTGACATGTTTATCATCTATTCCGATAAGAAAAGTAGTGTTGCCTTCACTTAGAAATCCTCCAGTCGTAGCAAGCTTAGTCGCACGAATGCTTTCCTTAACAAAGGTACGTTGGAGCCTATTAGCATCTTCTTTTTGAACAATTGCAACTATTAACTTCATTTTAATCAGTCCTTTAACAAATCTGCTGGTAATTGGTTTGCAATTATTTTAACACAATCCTCTACTACTAAATTAAAGGGTTTATTTGCATCAACTACCTTTATTCTTTCAGGATGAGCCTTAATTACTTCTTGATAACCCTGATAAACTTTTTGATGAAAATTTAATTTTTCCTGTTCCAAGCGATCTTCTTTACCAGCACGTTCCTTGGCAATTCTGGTTAATCCAACTTGTGGCTTAACATCCAGAAAAATAGTTAGATCAGGCTCAATTTTACTTGTAGCAAAATCATTAATCTGTTTTACTGCAGCAATACCTAATTCTCGTCCTGCACCTTGATAAGCCAATGAACTATCAACAAAACGATCTGAAAAAACTATTTTTCCTGCTTTAAGTGCTGGTATGACAGTTTCAAACATATGCTGACTACGAGAAGCTGCATAAAGTAAAGCTTCAGTTTTCGCAGACATTTCTTCATTAACCGGGTCCAAAATTAATTGACGAATTTTCTCAGCAATTTTTGAGCCTCCTGGTTCCCGGGTTACTAGATATTGTGTTTTAAGTCTAGGCCCAATTTCTGCCACAACTTGCTTTAAAACTGTACTTTTTCCAGACCCATCCGGACCTTCAAAACTGATAAAATAACTCTTCATAAAACTCTCCATGTTTCTATTTTACAAGAGTTCTCTTTATATGAACACCCCAACGTACTTTTAATTTTTAATCAAAATAAAAAGCCCTTTTGAAAAAGGACTTTAGTCAGAAATTGCATTGGTAAAACCACTAAATCTTGTATGACGATGTCGCGCTTCATCATATAAAAATGAATACTTGGCTCTTAAAATTTTACCTGTTACTACATTATCTTCAGACATATCAAGCGTTGTCGGATCAAGATTTTTTTGAACAGCAATCTGTTCCTGTAAGTTTTCAATAGTAGTTATGAGCCACTCATCACCCATATTTTTAATTTTGTTACGTGCCATTAGATTGAAGTTCTCCCCTGTACTGCTCGTTTCAAAGTTATTGAATTAGCGTATTCAATATCACTCCCAACGGCCAAACCTGCAGCAAGCCTTGTTACCTTAATACCAGACGGCTTGATTAGCTTACTGATATACATTGCTGTTGATTCTCCTTCAGGAGTTGAATTTAAGGCCAAAATAACTTCTTTTACTCGATCTTGCTTTTGCAGACGAACAATTAATGACTTAATATTAATTTCTTCTGGGCCAATACCATCCATTGGGGACAAAACTCCATGCAAAACATGATATAATCCGCTATATTCACCCATATCTTCAAAAGCCATCACATCTTTTGGCTGCTCAACTACCATAATGGTCGATTGATCACGTTCAGGATTACTGCATATAGTACACGGATCTTTTTCTGTTATGTTGCCACAAATAGAGCAACGATGAAGTTTTTCCTTCACCTCGGCTAACGCAGTACTAAAACTATGAACGTCTTCATCAGGCATATCTAACGTATAAAATGCAAGTCTTGTGGCTGTTTTTTCACCAATACCAGGTAATTTCATGTAAGAATCAATTAAATGCGCAATTGGCGCTGGATACTGCAATTAAATCATGCCCTTCGTATATTTGCCTAAACTTTGCTGAGTAGCTTGATCGATTTCTTCTAATCCTTTATTAACTGCATCAATAATCAAATCTTGTAACATATCAGGATCATCAGGATCAATCGCATCTTTATCAATAGTAATATTTTTTAATTTGCGATCTCCGCTAAAAGTAGCCACAACCAAGTCATCTGCAGACTTGCCTACAAATTCCTGTGCAGTAATATTTTGTTGTTCTTGAGCCATCTGCTCCTGCAACTTCTTGGCCTGCTTCATCATTTGTTGCATATTCATGCCACCCATAGCACCAAAATTAGGTCTTTTACTCATAATACCTTCTCCTTTAAATTTTAGTCTTTAACATTTACTGTGTCACCAAATAGCTCTTTTGCTTTTTCTACAACCTGTTTACTTGTTTCGTCTTGCTCAGAATCTGAATTTGAATGTTTTTGCTTATTAAGAAGTTCTTTACCATGCTTTTGTAAAAACTCCGCCCGCACTGTGGACCAGTCCTCATCAGGCACCAGCACTATTTCATAGTTATGTTTAGTAAATTTAGCAATTTCATCTGGCAACACATCTAATAAATTACCATCTTCACTGGCTTTTTCAAACCAAAGAGTATATTTGCATTTCATTACTACCTGATCTGAACTGGCTGCAACAGGTTCCAATACGTCTAGCAAAGCACGTTGTGACACGCCTAAATCTGATTGCAGATCCGGCCAAACATTTTTGATAGCCACTAGATTATCCTTAGTAGCATTCTCTAAGACATGGTAAACTTGTTTACGATTTTGTTCATTAGCCTTTTTCCTGCTTCCGATTGTTTTTTTAGTTTTGGAAGCAGTTTTTGCTTTGGAACTTTTACTTTTATTAGTATCAATTCGATCAGAAACGGCACTATCAAGATGAAAAATCTTATTGCTATTTTGAGTTTGCTTTTTGCTTAAATTAGAAACTTTTTTAGTCAAGTCTGTAACTTGCTTTTTTAATGCTGCTATTTCAGCTGTCAAATCAGTATTTGCATTCTTTTGACTTTCTGAATCAGCAAAAACATTTTCAGAATCTATTTTGCTTTTTTGATTGCTAGCACACTCAACTAAAAATACCTCTAGTGGAATCTGCTGCTGATTAGTATAGCGCAAATCATTTAACGCAGTATTTGCGGCTGCAATTACTTGGAAATAACGTTCAGAATTAACGTCCTGAATCTTTTGCATAAAGTCATCGTTCAAAAAAATTTTCTGATCACTATCGTTAGTTTTAACAGCCATTAATGCTTTAGTCGCTATTTCAATGAGTTCATCTAATATGTTTTTTGAACTTGCACCATTTTCAAGTTCTGTCTGTGCCAAAGCCAATGCTTCATTTGTATCGTTATTTAAAATTGCTAATAAAATTTGTTCGATCTTTTCTTCATCAGCAAAACCTGTTATTTCAAGAGCCGCATCATATTCAACTTTGTTTTTATCAAAACTTAAAAGTTGGTCTAAGATGCTTAACGCATCCCTCATACCACCGTCAGCTACTTGAGCAATTACGGCTAAGGCTTTTTCATCATAACTGATTTTTTCTTTTTCAAGAATATACTTCATTCTTTTTTCAAGGTCAGTTTGAGAAATACGCTTAAAATTATAACGCTGTGTCCTTGATATGATAGTCGCTGGCACTTTTTGCAATTCCGTAGTGGCCAGGATAAAAACGACATGTTCCGGTGGCTCTTCAAGAGTTTTAAGCAAAGCATTAAACGCCCCCATTGACAGCATATGAACTTCATCAATAATGTAAACTTTGTATTTGCCTTGAGTTGGAGCGTATTTAACTTTATCTCTAATATCACGTATTTCATCAACGCCATTGTTGGAAGCCGCATCAATCTCCATAATGTCTGCCATTGCGCCCTTGTCGGCTGCAAGACAATTGGCACACTTGTTACATGGCTCACCATCCTGCAGATTGCTACAATTCAATGCTTTAGCCAAAATTTTTGCACATGAAGTTTTTCCAGTACCACGTGGCCCAGCAAACAAAAAGGCATGGGAAATTGTACCTCGCTTAATTGCATTTTTCAAAGTATCCGTAATATCATCTTGACCAATCACACTATCGAAAGTGCGGGGTCTCCATTTGCGGTATAACGCTTGATAAGCCATTGATCAGTCTTCCCTAGTAAAAAACTCTTAACTCTTTCGAAAGAGTTAAGAGTTTGTAATTGTCTAATAAAAGGCACATGCCCGAGCAACCTTAGTGCTGCTACCTTCCGGTCCTGACACGCTTTGGAGGTCAAACATTGCCCATAAGATATATTAACGTATTTCAAGGTATTTTTCCACTAATTTGCGAAATTTTTGCCGGAGTCTTTTTTCGCTTTTTGTTTTTGTCTAATATCTTTAAAAAAGTTTTTTAGCATCTGGCTTGACTCTTCACGGTATAGTCCCCGAATAACGTTAGGATGATGATTAAACTTTTCGAAATCAAAAAGGTTAACCACACTACCAGCTGCACCAGCTTTAGGGTCAAGTGCTCCAAAATACAAACTCTTAAGACGAGAGTTTATAATCGCACCTGCACACATTGGACAGGGTTCTAAAGTGACAAACAAACTGCAGTCAATTAAACGCCAAGTACCGAGTTTATTGCAAGCTTCCCTGATAGCAATCATTTCAGCATGTTGCGTAGAGTCTTGATCCAGTTCACGGCGGTTAAATCCTGTACCTATAACTTGCCCTGCACAATCAACAATTACAGCTCCAATTGGAACTTCTCCCAAATTTTGGGCTTTTTTTGCTTGCTGAAAAGCTAATTGCATAAAGTCTTTTTTCTCTGCACTTGAAAATGGCATTAATTATTCACCGCCTGCAAAACGTAGTAACCTTTATCTCTTTTTAAAATGGTACAGTTGCCAAAAGTTTTTGTTAATAATTTACGGGCACTCGGTTCACCCTGTTTTTTCTGAATTACTACTAGTAAAACCCCATCAGTTACCAAATGATTTTTCGCACCATACAAAATATTTGAAACAACTTCTTTACCTGCTCGAATCGGTGGATTAGTCAGAATTAAGCCATATTTCTTTGCTGATGAAATATGGCTATAAACATCAGAAGAAAAAATAGCAACATTATCTATATGGTTAAGTTCAGCATTCTTTTTCGCTAGGTTCAATCCACGTTCATTTACGTCTATCATTTCTACTGTTTGCTTTGGCCAAAATTTAGCTGCAAAAAGACCGATTGGTCCATATCCGGTGCCAACATCTAAAATATTGTTTTGAGGAAAATCTACATCAAGCATTTTCTTAATTAAAACACCTGAACCATAATCCACGCGTAATTTCGAAAAAACTCCGGCATCAGTGGTAAATTTGAGATCAATGCCGTTGACTTGATAATCAATTATATGCTCATCATGCTGAGAAGTGGGATTCTCAGTAAAATACATTTGGTTTTCTTTTTCAGTCATAATTCACTCATTTCTAAAACCTTATCCAGATAATTTTAGCGGACATGTAAATTTTTGCAAATATAAAAAAACTAATTATGTTTAAAAGATATTTTCGAACATAATTAGTTTCTTGGATTTTAGTAAATACCGTAAAGCATGCGAAACTTCACATAGTTTTTATATTTTTTAAATTTATCTATTTTAAAGAATATATAATGATAGCCGTAACTGGGATCATTTATCTCAACATTACCAAAACGAACTGTATCCATAAAATCAGCTACGGTATCTTTCATAGTATCAGAGGTATCAATCTTCCAATTCTGATAAAAGTGTTTTTGCTTTTTAGATGCAAGAAAATCTGTTTCGTTACCCTTTTTTAATTTAAAACCACCTTTTGGATCAATAAAGTCTTTATAAAAAGCTTTAAGCAAAATATTAGGAGTTAATTTAATTCTTTTGACCTTGATATTCTGCTTTTTCTTAAAAGCTATGCCATGAATTATTGCATTATCCCTAGTTTTATAGTGCATAATGAAGTTACCTTTTGAAAAGTCTGCACTAACCGCGTGAGCCTTTAATTGTTTAAATCTCGGATAATATGAAGATTTAACTGGTTTCATATTTTTAGTGTATTTTGTGTATCCACTATGATCGGTGACAACATAACCATTCATATGAATCCAAGGATTCTTAGCATAGGCTTTTTTAGAGGCCTTTTTTTGCAGTTTATAGCAGTAATCATACTTTTTAGGATGTTTTTTTGGAATTAGATGCTTAAGGCTGTAATAATTGTATTCATTATAGGATGCCTTTATTTCAGAGCTTTTTGCAGTAAACGGCAAGGCTAGACTGACTAACCCTATAGTTATGTAAGCCAAAATTTTGGCAGGTTTATGATGTTTCATTTTTACCTCAAAGGACGTTTAATATTATTTAATCAAATTACTTACTAAAGCTGACATGTTTTATTGTTAACAGACAACTTTTAACAAGTCTTTTTCGTCACTTAATATGTAACTCCAACCGATGAGTAAATTTGATCACTGTTGTTATCTACTACTGCACCAAGTCCAATTGTCTTATCCTTAGGATTAAGCAAAATGTCACGGTGACCCCAATTGGATGCAGCATCATCATAAATATACTCATAAACCATGTTATCGGCCACTAAAGCACTAGTGCCACCATGTTGGGCCTCAACAAGCTGGTTACTTGAATGATCCATTGTCCAACCCCAAGGAAACATCGCTAGACATTCAGAGGTACTGTTACGACTGATTCCGGCTTTATCAAAGAAGTCATTTAAGATAAATCTTCCATTCGCATCCACATGAGCAAAATTATCTGGTAATAATTTAGTTCTTTCCTGTACAACTTCATCAAGATGAGAATCTTCCGCCACTGGGCTTAACCCACGTTTTGTTCTCTCATTATTCAACTCTTTTAAGAATTCCTGTCTAAACTCACTGATTGAAAAATCAGCAATTGTAGAATTATTTTGAGTAGGCTGAGTTGTACCTGTATTAGCAGAGTTTGCAGGTGTATCTGTATCTACTGGATTGGTAGAATTACCTGGATTGGTTTGGGTGCTTTGATTTACAGGCTGTTTTTGTGGCTTTTTAATCTTTGACTTAATATTTGCAACATCTTTTACTAGAACAAATCTATTTTTAGTTACAAGATAAAATTTTTTTCCTTTTATTTTCTTGGCTTTTTTAACAACCTTTAGCTTCTTGCCCTTTTTTAAAATCTTTTTCTTTAACTTCTTGCCTTTTTTATTATAGTAATATGTTCTTTTTTTGACTTTTACCCTTTTAACAGCTGGTGCTTTCAAAACCACACTGCTGGAAACTTTCTTAGCTTCTGTAGTTATTGAACTAAAAGACATGCCACTTGCTATACTTGTAAATGTTAATAGTACTGCTACAGTTTTACGATAATTAAATTTTTTCATTGCTTTCTCCTTTATTTAATAATAACTCTTAGTCCAGTTGGTGCTTTTTGATAAAACCATTTTGCATCGCTTGTACTTAAATGGATACATCCATGAGAGGTTGGCTTTTTTCCCAATTTGTTTGCACCTTTTTAATTAATTTGTGGTGAATATTACGCGGATTTTCATGAAAAAGATATAAGCCGCCTTGCAGCCAGCCTACCGCATATCTTGCTCCCATTTTTTCACTTGCAGAATAAAACCACGGGGCCCGATATGTATTAACACGAAAATGTCCCTTTGGTGTTGAGTTATTTGCACCTGTTGAAACATAGAACTCGTATCTGGTTTTTCGACCACGTATTAAATAAGCGCGTTGTTTTTTTAATGAGACTACTATCTTATCTTTTTTAACATTCATCCCATGAGGATATGGCTTAATTTCAGAAGACTTAGTATAACTAATCGGTTTACGCATATATTCTCGTGGAATTTCAGTAACAGATTTTGCCAATATTTTTTTCTGACCAAAATTTAATATTTGTCCGCAAAAAATAATTAAAAAACTAACCATTATAAATTTATTCTTTTTTATTTTCACTATTTATTACTCACCTTCTTTAATTTATTTTCTAACTACGATGCATATACGTAAATTTTACCAACTTATTGGCATCTGAAAACTCATTTTTGTCATGCAGTACAACTACAATTCTTCCAGTGCCTTTTTTACAGCTGCCAACAAAACAATAGCCGGATCGTGGCGTCCAGCCTGTTTTCATACCATCGGTTTTGAAGGATTTAACGTTATATTTACGACCAGGCAGTGTATCATTATAATTATGCAATTTCTGGCCTGCCACATACATCTCAGGTGTGACAAAAAATTTCATCAAACTGGGATAATCATGAGCAACATGATAACCAATTATTGCTAAATCTTTTGCCGATAATAAGTTTCCTGAACTCCAAGCACCTTTAACATAATATCCATAAGGTGCTAAATCACTGTTTTCAAGCCCTGAAGCTGATACGAAATTTGCGGAAAGATGCCATAGCTTTGCCTGTTTATTCATCATTTTGATGAATTTCTTATTTGAACCTGCAACCCATTGACCCAATCGAATTGCAGAGTTATTGTCGGAATCAATTATTGCTGAAGACATGATCTCTTTGACAGTATACTTTTTTCCTTTTTTTACATGAAAGCAGTTAAGATTGGGATTTTTGGCCATTTTTACCAATGTGCTAGAAAACTTGAGCTTTTTTTGCCAATCATGCGGATTACGGGCAAGCTTGCGCCTGGCTAAATAAATCGTCATTAGTTTCCCAGTAGATGCTGTTAAATAGCGCTTCTTCGCATTTTTTGCTAGCAGTACTTCTCCGGTCTTACGATCCAAAACTAAGTAAGCTTTTGCTTTGGTTTTAGGCTTTTTTCCATGAATATACTTAGTATATTGACCAACTGATTTGTCTTGATTGTGACTATAAACTGTAGTCTTATGTTTTTTCTTTTTAGTTTTTTGATCCACTTTATTGTTTGCACTATTGCTGTCAATTTGAATAGTTTCATCAGCCTGAACTACTGAAGCGCTCACAAAAAAAGTTGCTATTATAGAAAAAAGTCCAAAAATACACTTATTTTTGACTTGCACCTATACCTCCCTATACATTTTCAAATTTAAAATTACAGGTGATATTTTAAAATTAATTAACTATAAATTTTATTATATTATAAAATGGTAAATGTAGTTAAATTTTTTTAAAATTGATTGGAGCTAAAATGTTAAGCAAATCAAAACTATTTTTAATGTTTATCAGTCTATCATTTTTGGGAATATTCAGTTTTAGTGTAAAAGTTTCTGCAGATACTATCAGTACACAAACGATCACTAATCAGCCAAACAATGAACAAAAAGAGCAAAACCAATCTAAATCAGACATTAGTGATAATTCCAGTTTTGATAATAATCAGACTGTAAATTCTAATAAGAGTAAAGATAATTCTCAGTCCCACAAGTCAATCAACACTGATAAAAAACAAAAAAAAGCACCGAAGATTATCTATTTAAGGAAAAAAGGCAGTGGTAAAATTTATCAAACCCATTATCGCTTTAGTAAAACATTAACCAGTAAAAAAAGATCAGTCAAAAATTGGTATAAAAAACAAATTAGCTATAGCAAAATAGCGAAAACTAACAAAGGAACTTTTGTTAAGACCAAGTATGGGTGGCTGAATAAAAAAGCTTTCAATCAGTTTTTATTAACTAAAAATAAAATAAATTATAAAATGAAAATTATCAGAAATGCCAAATTGTATAACTTACCAGCTCACACTAACGAAGCTAGAAAAATAGGAACCAGTAAAAAATTACATTTGAAGAATAAGTGGGTTTATGTCAACATGATTGCCCATACTAATTTGCATGCAGTTTATTATCGTTTTAAACATCAAGGGAAAAATTATTGGATTTTAGGAAAAAATATCAAATATAATTTAAAATCTTTAGAGGGCAATAAAAAATCTCTTGAGCGTATTATCAAAATCGGTGAAAAAATGATTGATCATTCAAAATATGACGAAAAGTCACGACATTTTGACTGTTCTAGTTTTATGAATTATCTTTTTACTAAAGCAGGCCATCATCTAGGATCAACCACATTTAGTCAATGTTATAATGGCAAACCCATTAATTATAAAAACAAAAAACGTGGCGATCTCATTTTCTTCGATGATAAAGACGATGGTCATTTAGCCCATGTTGGAATGTACCTCGGAAAAGGATTATTTTTACATGATAGTCCATACACTGACAACGGTGGGGTTGGAGTTTCCAGCTTACAAGATAAATTCTGGAACTCACGCAATTCAAAGTATTTATCAGTTCACTATCCTGATGGCATTGTCAGAAGAATTATGTAAAAATAACTAACCGCCTTTAGCTTAAGTCTAATTTTAATAAAATCTCTCGAAAAATAAAAAGACGTATTTGCAAATTGCAAATACGTCTTTTCTTATAACTTGTCCGATCGGACTACAATTATTTCAATGTAACTGTAGCGCCAACATCTTCAAGCTTAGATTTAATGTCGTTAGCTTCGTCTTCAGAAACGCCTTCCTTAACGTTCTTAGGAGCGCCATCAACAAGATCTTTTGAGTCCTTAAGGCCGAGACCAGTAATGTCACGGACAGCCTTAATAACCTTAACTTTTTCTTGGCCAGCTTCTGTCAATTCAACGTCATATGTTGACTTAGCAGCAGCTTCGCCACCAGCGGCACCTGCAGCAGCAACTGGAGCAGCAGCAGAAACACCAAATTCATCTTCAATAGCCTTTACCAGGTCATTTAATTCAAGAATTGAAGCACCTTTTAAGTCTTCAATAATCTTATCAGTATCTAAAGCCATACTTATTTATCCTCCGAAATTTTTAGATATAAATTATTTTATTTATTCTGCAGATTCATCTTTTGAATCAGCAACAGCTTTAACAGCATATGCGAAATTGCGTACTGGAGCTTGTAATACAGAAACAAGCATTGACAATAATCCTTCGCGACCAGGAATGGCAGCAAGTTCCTTGATTTCTTCTTTAGAAGTCAATTTACCTTCCAGCATACCACCCTTAATATCGATAACATCATAATCATCTTCGTATTTTGAAACGATACGAGCTGGTTCGGTAATGTCATCAGCATTATCAGTATAAATTACAGCAGTAGGACCTACAAAAGTCTCATCAAGACCTTCTATACCGGCCTTAGCAGCAGCACGTCTTAAGTAAGTGTTCTTAACAACCTTCATGTTAACATCGTTTTCACGAAGTTCCTTACGCATGTTAGTAACTTCTTCAACAGTTAAACCCAAGTAGTTAATTATTAAGATTGCTTTAGCAGCTTTAAGTTCTTCAGCAAACGCATCAACAAACTTTTCTTTTTCAGCAATAGCAGCTTTACTCAATCGATTTCACCTCCATCAAATTTAATAATAAATTCCATCAGGCCCAATTAAAAACTCCATGCCAAGAAAGACATGGAGTTTTAAACTCATCAATATCTTCTGGCCTCGGCGGGAAATTAAGGCGTCATGCCACCCGAGTCTTAGGTAGAATTTACTTTATTAAATATAACAGGAATATAACTTAATTGCAAGCCAATCAGTTCTTTTTCGGCTGAGGTTTTATTAATTCGAATAATTCACCTGAAGTTTTGTAAATTACCCAACTGGCCAGATTCACAATATGATCACTTATTCTCTCTAGTAATCTGATGATAACAAAGTAGCTGGCAGAAGCTACAGCGGCATCAGGCTCCTGCTCAACCCCGTCTATAATCATTTGTCTGGCATTCTTATAATCTTTAAAAACCTTAGCATGTCCAAGTACCATTTGTCTGGCATTTTTCTCATCTTCTTGCACGTAAGCTGTTAATACTTGTACCAGCATCTCACGCACCTGATGAGTCATATTAGAAATTATTTTTTCGACCTCTGGAAGACGTGGATTACCTTTAACTCTGACAGTTTCAACGGCAATGCTATTCGCATTTTCTCCAATTCTTTCCAAATCTGTTGTAGCTTTTAAAATACTAATAACAACACGGAAATCAGTTGCAACTGGCTGTTGTAAAGCCATTAATTCTAAAGCCTTTTTTTCGATCTTGACAGCTTCTTTAGCTACTTCCTTGTCTTCCGCAATCATTTCTTGCGCCGTCTTTTTATCATGTTCAACGAATGAACGCGTACCCTTGTCAATCAAATCATTGACCAAGACTCCCATTTCCATAAACTGAGCGTTCAACTTTTTCAGTTCATCTAAAAATATTTCGTGCATAATCCACCTCCAAAATTAGCCAAAACGGCCGTTAAGATAATTGTTTGTCATTTCTTTTTTAGGTGACAAGAACATTTCTTGTGTCGAACCTGATTCAATCAATTCACCATTCATTAAAAAAGCTACCTGATCTGAAACCCGACTCGCCTGTTGCAAGTTGTGTGTCACCATAATAAAAGTATATTTCTGTTTCAAAGCCATTAATGTTTCTTCAATTTCTGAACTTGATATTGGATCTAAAGCAGAAGTTGGCTCATCAAGTAAAACAACTTCCGGTCTGATTGCCAGAGCCCGGGCTATACAAATACGTTGCTGTTGTCCTCCTGAAAAAGCAAGAGCATTACGTTGCAAACTGTCTTTAGTTTCAGTCCAAATGGCAGCTTGTTTCAAACTTTCTTCAACTCGCTGTTCGATCAATTCTTTATCTTTAACACCAGCTATGCGTAAACCATAAGCTACATTATCAAAAACTGAAAACGGAAACGGCGTAGGCTGTTGAAAAACCATTCCCACCTTCTTACGTAAAGCAACTAAATCAATATGAGAATGATAAATATCTTTTCCTTCTAAAAGTATCTCACCTGTAATATTAATATCGTCAATATCATCATTCATACGATTTAAGCAGCGCAAAAAGGTGGATTTGCCACACCCAGATGGTCCAATCAAGGCAGTCAATTTTTGAGCAGGAAAAGCTAAACTTATACCGTGTAAAGCTTCAAAACTGCCATACTTAAGTTTAACATTTTTAGCCTCCATCACATTTGTCATCAATAACGCCACCTTTATCCAAAACTACCCTGAATGTACTTCTCAGTAATTTCACCTTGAGGGTTGGTGAAAATATTTGTAGTAGTATCATATTCTAACGCATGTCCCAAGTGAAAGAATGCTGTATATTCACTAATTCTTGAAGCCTGCTGCATATTATGCGTTACCATAACCATAGTATATTTCTTTCTCAACTGCTTTAAAGTATCTTCAAGTTTTGCAGTAGACACTGGATCTAAAGCACTGGCAGGCTCGTCAAGAAGTAAAATCTCAGGTTTCAGAGCAATTGCACGCGCAATGCATAATCTTTGCTGCTGACCCCCCGAGAGAGCCAATGCACTTTGATCGAGTTTATCCTTTACCTCATCCCATAAAGCAGCGGCTCTGAGACTTTCTTCTACAATTTGGTCCAGTTTCTTTTTATTCTGCTGGCCATTTGCTTTTAAGGCATAAGTGATATTTTCTCTAATTGACTTCGGAAAAGGATTAGGCTTTTGAAAAACCATTCCAATTGCCTTCCGCAATTCATAAACATTAATTTTGCTCTGATTAACATTAAGGCCATGAAACATGATTTTGCCGTCAACTCGTGCCACACGATCATTCATACGATTAAGTGAGCGCAAAAATGTTGATTTGCCTGAACCAGATGCTCCTATTAATGCAGTAATTGTATTTTTCTTAAAGCCTAGGCTAACATTAAACAACTTTTGAACTGTACCACCATAGAAAACACTCAAATCATTAGTTGAAATTGCACAGTCATCTTCAGGAAAGGTCTTAATGTAGGTTTTTTGTTTTTGCCAATTTTCCATAAGAACCCCCCTTTACTTTATTCTTGCGGCAGTAAGCCGTTTATAGATCCAGTTTCCCAACGCTCTAGCACCGAAGTTAAAGATAATGACAACAATGACTAGCAAAGCAGAAGTGGCAGCTGAAACCACATTCACATCTGGAATTATCCCCTCAGTATTTACTTTCCAAATATGTACAGCTAGCGTTTCTGCTGGACGCATTACATTCAAAAAACTAGTAGGACTGAACATATTCCAGTTAGAATAATCAACCGTTGAACCACTTTGACCTGCGGTATAAATCAAAGCTGCAGCTTCACCAAAAACACGCCCAGCGCTCAAAATAACACCAGTAATTATTCCTGGCAGGGCTGCTGGCAATACAATGCCGTGGATGGTCTTCCAATTAGATAAGCCCAGAGCCCAGCCAGCTTCTCTTTGAGTTTGAGGAACACCTTTAATGGCTTCTTCAATATTACTAGTAAGAGTTGGCAAGTTGAAAAAAGTTAGTGCTAAAGCGCCTGCGAGAATTGAAAAGCCAAATCCGAACTGAACCACAAATAAAAGATAGCCAAACAGACCAACAACTATTGAAGGTAAAGAGCTCAAAATTTCAATCGTGGTTCTGATTAACTGAGTGAACCAGTTATCAGGAGCATATTCGGCTAAATAAATGGCAGCACCGAGTGCAATTGGCATAGAAATTAGTAAGGTAAGTAATAAAAGATAGATAGAATTAAATAATTGGTCTCTAATTCCACCGCCTGCTTCAAAAGAGGATGATTCTGAACTCAAGAAATGCCACGATAAATGCGGTAATCCCGAAACTAAGATATTACCAAGAATACCAACCAAAAGAAGTACAACGATTCCGACTAAGAAATAAATTACGCCAGTAGCAATTCTATTTGTTTTTTTTGCGTTCATAATACTACTAACTCTTCTTTCCAATTAAATGTACCAAGAAATTAAATACCAGTGACATAATTAATAACAAAAGTGCCAAAGACCATAATGAATTGTTCGGCAAAGTACCCATAACAGTATTACCCATTTGACTTGTCAACTGACTGGTTAATGTTGCTGCTGGGCTAACGAGGTTATATGGCATTAATACTGCATTTCCGATTGCCATTTGTACAGCTAAAGCTTCACCAAAAGCGCGAGCCATACCGAAAATAACGGCTGTCATAATACGTGAGCGAGCTGCTCTCAGCACAACGTGATATATAGTCTGCCATTTCGTCGCACCAAGTGCTGCTGAAGACTTTCGCAAATCTTTGGGAATAGCTTTAAACGCATCAACAGTAAGAGAAGTAATTGTGGGCAGAACCATTACAAAAAGTATCAATGTGGCAGTTAAGATGCCAAAACCTGTTCCACCAAAAATAGTTCTAACAGCTGGAACAACTACCATTAAGCCAATAAAGCCATAAACTACAGAAGGAATACCTACTAAAAGCTCCATTACGGATTGCAGTAACTGCACTCTCTTACCCGATTCATATTCTGTCATGAATAAAGCAACTGCAATCGAAAACGGTGTTGCAATCAAAGCAGCCAAAAGTGTTACAGCAAATGAAGTTACAATCATTGCTGCAGCACCCACATGGTTTTTACCAGCATTAGGATTCCAGTCAGTAGAAAACAGAAAATGGAAAATGTTCACTTTATTATCAATAAAAGTTGCTAAACCATGCATGCCAACAAAACCAATGATTGCAACTATTAATATTCCTATTAATATAATTGCCAAAAATGTTAATCCTCTGCCCCACCATTCTTGTCGTGTTTCTTTTGATGGTTTAGTTAAGCGATCAACATCAATATTTTTGGGATCAATACCTTTAAACTTAACATGCGGTACTTTTTGTTCGGCAAGAGCATTCTCAACAACTTGTTGTAAATCTTGTTCTTTTTTTGCCATTTTATTTACCTATCTTCGTAATTTTATTTTGACTATCACGCGAAACTTTCATTTCATGTACACTTATATAGCCAATTTTAGGAACTAAATCTTTTTGAACTTTTTTACTCAATACGTATTTAATAAAAGCTGCAGTAGGCTTATTCGGTTTGCCTTTTGTATACATATGCTCATAAGACCAAAGTGGCCACTTGTTCGTAGGTATGTTTCTATTATCTGGTTGAACGTTATTTATACTTATTTTTTGAATATTTTGGTCATTAGCATAAGGAAAAGAAATATAAGAAATAGTACCCGGTGTAGAATTGACAATTTTTTTGACAGTTCCATTTGAATCCTGTTCTTGAGAATTAATTGCTTCTTTTCCATTTAGAACCAAGTCCTCAAATGTCGATCGCGTACCACTCCCACGAGAACGGTTGATCACAATAATTGACTGATTTTTGCCACCCACTTGACGCCAATTTTTAATTTTACCAGTAAAAATATCAGAAAGTTGTTTAGTAGATAAATTTTTAACTCCGACACCCTTGTTTGCAATTGGCACAATACCAACTACTGCCACAGGATAATCTTCTAATTTTTTTGCATCAATACCCTTTTGGGTCTCAGCATAAACATCTGAAGTGCCTACTTCAACGGCTCCGGCTTGAACTTGACTTAAACCAGTACCGGATCCTCCACCCTGAACTACAATGTTGCTGCTCATGTGGGCTAAGTGATAGTCATTACCAGCTTGTTCTATTAAAGGTTGTAAGGCACTGGAGCCAACAATAGTAATTTTTTCTCGGTTTTGACTGCAACCTGCCAAAAATAGGGACATAAATAATATTAATGTCAGCAGTCTGCCTAAATTACTTTTTTTCATATAAAATTCCCTCAATTAAACAAATAAAATTTAGCTCTAGTTTATCAAAACTTTTACCTTTGACCAATCATAAATACTCGTAAATAGATAAAAAAAGCAACCTGCTTAATCGGCAAAGTTGCTTTAATTAATTGTTCAATTTTAGTCCAGATTTAATGGATCAAGTTTAATCCCAGGTCCAAAGGTCGCAGCTACAGCAACACTCTTAATGTATTGACCTTTAGCAGCAGATGGACGCGCACGTAAAATAACGTCACGCAATGCATCAAAGTTTTCAATTAATTGCTCATCAGTAAATGAAACTTTACCAATAGCAGCATGAATAGCAGCTTGACGGTCAACACGGTATTCAACTTGACCAGCTTTTACGTTCTTAACGGCTTTTTCAATATCCATTGTAACGGTACCAGTCTTAGGGTTTGGCATTAAGCCTTTAGGTCCAAGTACACGACCTAAACGACCAACTTTTGCCATCATTGTTGGTGTAGCAACAACGACATCAAAGTCTAAGTAACCGTTCTGTACTTTTTCAACTAAGTCGTCAGAACCAACTTCATCAGCACCAGCAGCCTTAGCTTGTTCAGCTTGAGGACCCTCAGCAAATACAATAACTTTTTGTGTCTTACCAGTACCATTAGGCAAAACCAGTGAGCCACGAATTTGTTGGTCTGCTTGTTTAGGATCAACGCTCAAATTGTATGAAACTTCAACTGAAGCATCAAAGCCTGCGTATGAAGTTTCTTTAACTAACTTCATTGCTTCAGCAACTGAATATAATTTCTTTGAATCTACTTTTTTAGCAGCTTCTAAATATTTTTTACCATGCTTTGGCATGTGATTTCCTCCTTAATATGTGGTCAAGCGAGCTAAAGCTCTCCCACCTAAATTGTTATAAATAACAGGATTAGTCTTCGACTTCGATACCCATGCTTCTAGCAGTACCTTCGATCATCCGCATAGCAGCTTCGACATCAGCAGCGTTAAGGTCCTTCATCTTAGTTTCAGCAATTTCCTTAACTTGATCCTTGGTAACCTTACCAACTTTCTTGGTGTTTGGTTCACCGGATGCCTTGTCAATTTTAGCAGCCTGCTTCAAAAGTACTGGAGCTGGTGGAGTCTTAGTTACGAATTCGAATGAACGATCTTCGTATACTGTGATGACTACAGGAATAATCATGCCCTTTTGGTCAGCAGTTCTAGCATTGAAGTCCTTAGTAAAGCCAACAATGTTAATACCAGCTTGACCTAAAGCTGGACCAACTGGAGGAGCAGGTGTTGCAGCACCAGCTGGTATTTGTAATTTAACAACATTTATAACTTTCTTTGCCACGGTCAAAACCTCCTTGATTCCGTGCGTGGTTAAAATGGAAAAGTTACCTACTTTTCCTCCCACAATAATAAAAGTACTTTAATATATTATCATCGATTTAGTAATTTTGCAATAAATGACTTATTACTAACTAATTTTCTTTACTTGATCATAATCAAGCTCAGTTGTGGTAGCACGACCAAACATGTCAACGGAAACAAACAATTTATATTTATCAGGTTGAATTTCAGTAATTTTTCCTTCAACACCGTTAAAGGCTCCATCAATGATCGTAACAGTTTCACCAATTTCAAAGTCAATTTGCGGTCTTTTAGCAGGTTCGCCTTGTTGACGTAAAAGCCTGTTAACCTCGTCTTCTAAAAGTGGGGATGGCTTAGAACCACCACCATGCGAACCAACAAATCCAGTTACATTTGGTGTGTTCCGCACAACAAACCAGCTTTCATCAGTCATTACCATTTCAACTAAAACATAACCTGGGAAGATCTTTTCTTCGACTTCTTTTTTCTTGTTATTTACCTTTTCAATCTTTTCCTGTTCAGGAACCATTACTCGAAAAATATAGTCTTGCATCCCCATACTTTGAGCTCGCGACAGCAAGTCTGATTTAACCTTGTCTTCATAACCTGAATAAGTATGAAGGACATACCATTGCTTTTTAGTAGTTTCTACCATTATTACGTATTCTCCTTATATTTTTGGCAAACAAAAAAGCCTCTGCTCCAGAGGACTTTCTAATTAATATTATTGTATCACAAATTAAAAAACTGTGCTATTACATAACTATCTGTGTAACATTAGTCAACAACAGATCAAGTAGCCCTAAATATGCAGCAAACAAAATTGAAGAAACAATTACGATTCCGGTGTCGTGACGGTTTTGTTTTGCTGTTGGCCAAGTAACCAGCTTCATTTCCTCAACTACACTCTTAAAGAATTTAACCATAATTACCTCGTTTCTTTATGTAACGTCATTTTACCACAGTGTTTACAAAATTTTTTTAATTCTAGTCGCTGAGTGCGATTCTTACTTGCAGCGATTGAGTAATTACGAGAGCCGCAGATGCTGCAAGCTAATGATGCTTTTTTCACTGCCATAATCTCACTTCCAAACTATTGTATTTTAGCAAAAATGGCTAACTTAAGCAATTAATTTAATAATTATTTGCAAACTTAATTATTACAAAACAAAAGCAGTTGCCCATTCAAGCAACTGCCTTTGTAGTAGCCAAACAAATGCGTGACCACAGTGCGTAGAACATTGTATTAGTCGGATTTACTTCTTAAGATTTTCATTAACGAAGGATTCGATTTTATCATCAGAGTCTTTCAGGAATGGAAGCATAGCTTCTTCCGTTTTAATGGTATCTCTGCCATTCTTTTCCATAAAATAATCCCAAAGGGCATCTCTAACTGGAAGATCTGAATCACTCCAGTCAAAAACTTCTTTCATGTGACGATCTAACAATGCAGTCTTCATAACTTCATCAGCCATCTTAACTACCTCCTAAAATTTATTCTACAAGACCCATTATACCGCAATTTCCAGATGTCAACTACAAAAATACTAATTGAGGAGTGTTTGACGCATTTTCTGCACGAGTCGTGAACGCGCTCTTGATAAGGTTAATTTACTAATTTTTAATTTTTGGATAACTTCTTTTTGTTCTATTACGCCAAGTCCTATTAATAATGCATTGGTCTCCAAATGAGACAACCTGCCTGTTAAAATTGCAATATTCTCACTTAAAGGAATTTCCGGTATAGAAACAAATGATTTATCTAAAGGCAATAAATTGTTTTTCTTAGCTGTTTCTAACGAAACGGATTGCTTCAAAGCCTGCCGGCGATAGGCATTATCATACCTTACGAGTGAACGTGCATGGTTAATCAAACGTGTTTTAAAATAACTGCCAAATTTTCCTTTATTTAAGTCAAAACTTATTGCGGAAGCATGACAAATAATCATTGCATCTTGTTCCCAATCTTGACTGTCATAATAGCGAACGTGATACAAATTCTTCACTTTGTTAATCAATGGTTTATAAAGAAAACACAAATCTAATATAGCTTCATCCTCACCATTTTTTATTTGTCTAATAAGTTCCGCCTCACTTTTAATATTTACTTCAGTATTCTTCATTCCACTTCTCCTATTTAAATTTTTATTGAAGAATACAGTAACTAATAAACCTCAAAAATCGAACCTAAGTTCAAACTCAGCAACTATTTTTTACTGTTAGTTCGGCAAAAACAAAAAGCCAAATTTGTTGAAACCGCATTAAATAAAAAAAAGAACAGGACATTTTTAGACATAAAAATACACTCTGATTAATCAGAGTGTAAGAAAAACTATTTAAGAGGGTTTCGACTGTTAAGCATCTGATAAAGTAAAACACCAGTTGCAACACTGGCATTAAGCGATTGTACATGGCCGACCATTGGCAATGTCAGCATTTGGTCCATCTGCTCTTTAAGCAGGCGTGAAATTCCTTTACCTTCATTACCGATTACTAAAACGGTTTTGCCATTACTGTTCCACTGCCGATAATCTGTTCCTTTCATATCAGTACCAAAAAGCCAATAGCCACGCTTTTTTAATATTTTCGCAGTTTGAACCAGATTATTTACTCTTGCTACTGGCACATAATCAATTGCTCCCGTTGAAGTTTTAGCAACAACGGAAGTCAATCCGGTAGCTCTTCTTTTAGGAATTATAATTCCATCTACTCCCGTAGCATCGGCTGTTCTTAAAATAGAACCTAAATTATGTGGATCTTCAATTGAATCAAGCATTAGCAAAAACGGTTCTTCATTATTGTGGTCAAATTGATCCAGCAGTTGATTCAGATCAGCATATTCAAAACTAGCAACTGTTAAAACTAATCCTTGATGATTTTCACCTTGAACTAATTTATCAAGTTTGTTTTTAGGTACTGTTTGGATAATCAACCCCTTCTGTTTAGCCAAGGTAAATACTTGATTGGCAAAACTTTCTTTTATGCCCTGCTGTAAAAATATTTTGTTAATATGATCAGCATCTTGAGTTTTTAAATAATCCAGTCCCGCATGCCTGCCAAAAACAAAGTCTTTGTCATTTGAAGTCATACTTCTCTATGCCCCCATTTTCAATAGTTTTAATACACCATTCTGTTAGCTGCTTTATACGATCTTTTTTGTTTAACAGTTCTAAGTAACCCCAAACAGCTTCAAAACCTGTAGATAACTGATAAGTAGCCAAACTGGTATTTTTTGCTTTAGTATAGGTTTTTGAATTGCGACCGCGATGAAAAGTCGCTACTTCATCTTCAGAAAGCAAATTTTCTTCCTGAAGTTTGGTAATTAATGCTGCTTGCGCTTTGGCCGACACATAATAAGTAGCTCTTCTTTGCAAGACTTGGGGTTTAACAATACCGCATTTAATTAAATGTCGCCTGATAAAAATTTCATAAACAGCATCACCTAGATAAGCTAATGTTTGCCCATTTAGAGTATCCGGATTAACATCACTTTCTGTCATTTTTAGAGTTTTATTCACGTAGCCACCTTGTTCCTTGTGGTGTATCTTCAACTGTAACACCCATTTGCTTAAGTTCATCGCGTAGAGCATCGCTTTGTGCCCAATCTTTGTTTTTACGTGCTTCTTCACGCTTATTAATTAGCTCTTGGATCTGCTTATCATCATTTCGATCATCAGTATTAATTAATTTTTGAGCATCTATTCCAAAAATAGCTAACCACTTTGTCAACAATTCTAGAGAATTGTTAAGCGCATCTTTATCTGCATTTTTAGCATTAATATTAGCATTTATTTCAGGTAATAAATCGTAAATGGCAGTTAAAGCATTCTGAACATTAAAATCATCATCCATGGCATTAATAAATTTGTGCTGAGTGTCTTGAATTTTATTGACTAAAGTTTCTGACTTTTGGCTTGTTGATCCATCCTTAAGTCGATATTTAAGATTGTTAAGAGTATTTTTAAACCTCTGCAAAATAATTTGCGCTTGTTTTAAATTATCAGTCGAATAATTAATTTGCCTTCTGTACTGAACACTGGCCATAAAGAAGCGCAAGACTTGTGGATCAATTTTTTGCAACAAATCATGTACAGTTACAAAATTATGCAATGACTTGGACATTTTTTCTGCATCTGCTCCAACTGTAACAAAGCCATTATGCATCCAATAGTGAACAAACGGTTTGCCTGTTGCTGCTTCACTTTGAGCAATTTCATTTTCATGATGAGGAAATTCCAAATCTTGACCACCACCATGAATATCAATTGTTTCACCTAAATATTTTGTAGCCATAACTGAACATTCAATATGCCAGCCAGGCCGACCTTTGCCCCAAGGAGAATCCCAAGCTATTTCATCAGGTTCCTTTTGCTTTTTCCATAAAGCAAAATCTATTGGGTCTTCTTTACGTTTTTGTTCTTCTTCATTAACATGCTCAGAAGCACCCTCCTCAAGCTCTGCAATATTTTGGCTACTAAGAGCACCATAATTTTTAAATTTTCTGGTACGATAATAAACATCACCATCTGACTCATAAGCATACCCCTTAGAAATCAGCTTTTGGATAAATTTAATAATTTCGTTGATTTCGTGAGTTGCACGCGGATTTTTGGTTGCCGGCTTAACGTTTAAAGCTGCAATGTCTTCACGATATGCTTTAATGTAGCGCTCAGCTAATACAGGCACAGTGACATTTTCAGCTTTAGCCTCAGCGATCATTTTATCGTCTACGTCAGTAAAATTAGACACAAAATTTACCCTAAAATCGCGAAATTCTAGATAGCGCCTAATGGTGTCAAAGGCAATAACGCTCCTGGCATTACCAATGTGAATGTAATTATATACCGTTGGTCCACAAACATACATTGTTACCTGACCTGGGGTTATCGGCTTAAATTTTTCTTTAGTATTAGTTAAAGTGTTATAAATTTTCACTGTGGCTAACTGACCTTTCTAAATTCTATATCTTAATTTTACCAGAAACCTTAATCAATTTTTTCAACGAAAAGTTTGCTATCTTGTTTTTTGCCATAATCAGATTCTGCCTAACTGCAAGTTAAAACAGCGTATTACTCTTATTAATACTAGAATAATACGCTGTTTTAATAACTATAGGTCGTTTTCACTCATTTGTTTCAGAGTTAAATCTAAATGTTCTAACACTCTATTTTTGCCTAGAAGCTCCATAGCTTCACCAATTCCTGGTCCCACCATTGATCTGGTAGTAGCAATTCTAATTGGCATGAACAAGCGTCTACCTTTAATTCCTGTTGCTTTACGAGTTGCTTGCACAGCATTCATTATTTGAGGAGCAGTAAACCGTGGTATCAAATCAATTTGCTTCTTAAATTCTTCAATTACCGGTCTAGCCTCATCTTTGCGAATTTCTTCAATTTCTTTTTCACTTAAGTCTTTAGGAGCATTAAAGAAAATTTTTGCCAGGTCAACAATCTGCTTTGTATATGACATTTGAACAGAATAGATGTTAACCAACTGTCTGACCCACTCCATTTTTTCTGGATTTGGATCTTTTTCAACTAAACCTGCCTCCTGCAAATTATTAAGTGCCAAGTCTAAGAGAGTATCACGATCAGCCTTTTTAATATACTGGTTGTTAATCCACTCCAACTTCTTCTGATCAAAAGCAGCAGGAGAATTAGATAATCTTGCCGGATCAAATTGCTTAATTAACTCACGTTGGCTGAAAATCTCGCTTTCACCAACTGGAGACCAGCCTAATAATGTAATAAAGTTAAACATTGCATCAGGCAGATAGCCAAGGTCTCTGTATTGCTCAATGAATTGTAAAACAGATTCATCACGCTTTGAAAGTTTTTTACCAGTTTCAGAATTAATAATTAAAGTCATGTGACCAAATTTTGGCGGCTCCCAGCCAAGAGCCTCATAAACTGCTAATTGTTTAGGCGTGTTTGAAACGTGATCATCTCCACGCAAAACGTGAGTAATTTTCATCAGGTGATCATCAATTACCACTGCAAAGTTGTAAGTAGGCATGCCATCGCGCTTTTGAATGACAAAATCACCACCGATGGTATCAGACTCAAAACTAAGATGCCCCTTGACAATATCATCCCAAGAATATGTTTCCATTTCAGGAATATGAATACGAACAACCGGTTTTAAGCCCTTTGCCTTTGCCTGCTCTTGCTTTTCAGCAATTTCATCTGCTGTCATTCCCTCATATTCATACGTGTAGTGAGGTGCAATGCCCATTGCACGCTGTTCTTCACGTTGTTCTTCTAATTCTTCTTCAGTTTTATAAGAGTAATAAGCTTTACCCTCATCAACTAGCTGCTTAATGTATTTATTATAGATGTCTTTTCGTTCAGATTGACGATATGGACCATAATCGCCACCCTTGTCAGGACCTTCATCCCAATCAATACCAAGCCAGTGCAAGTTTTCCATTTGCGACTCTGAACCGCCTTCAACATTACGCTTCTGATCGGTATCCTCAATTCTTAAGACAAAAGTTCCTTTATTATGACGCGCAAATAAATAATTAAATAGCGCAGTTCGTGCATTTCCAATATGTAAGTGCCCTGTTGGACTTGGGGCATATCTTACCCGAATTTTTTGTTTAGCCAAAATTCATGCCTCTTTCAAAAAGTAAATATAAACAATTTAAGTTTACGCGTAATAGAAAAAAAGTTCAATGTTCGTTAGCCTAAAACTAGTTTTAAGGCTTGCGGAATACTTGAAACGGGGATAACTTCAATTCCAGCGTTCTTTAGACTTGCACGCATATTGTGTTTCGGGATAAAAATACGCTTAAACCCAGTTTTAGCAGCTTCTTTAATTCGCGCATCTATTTGATTAACACGTCGTACCTCACCAGTTAAACCAACTTCACCAACAAAACAATCAGTTGGCAAAATTTCCTGATTTTTATAACTGGATGCGATAGCCATGACAACGGCTAAGTCAACTGCTGGTTCGTTCAGTCGAATTCCACCAGTAGCTGTTAAATATACATCCTGATTTTGCAACATCAAGTTGCCTCGTTTTTCTAGAACAGCCAGCAATAATCCCGCCCGATTATAATCAATGCCCGAAGTAGTTCTTTTGGCATAACCAAAAGCCGTAGGCGTAACCAAAGCCTGAATTTCTGCCAAAATAGGTCTTGTTCCTTCAAGAGAGACAACAATTGCCGATCCAGTTGATTTTGGCAGGCGTTCATCTAAAAATATAGCTGAAGGATTAGTAACTTCTTTTAAACCTTTATTAACCATTTCAAACATGCCTATTTCATTGGCAGCGCCAAATCTGTTTTTCACAGAATGTAAAATACGGTAGGCATGGTGTTCATCACCCTCAAAATAAAGAACAGTATCTACCATGTGTTCTAGTATTTTGGGACCGGCAATCGCACCTTCTTTTGTAACATGGCCAATAACAAAAACGGTAATAGCATCCATTTTGGCAATTTTCATTAGTTCACTAGTAACTTCTCTTACCTGTGAAGCTGATCCTGTCATTGAGTCTAAGCTTGGTTCATTCATTGTCTGAATTGAGTCAATGACAACAAAATCCGGCTCTAAGTCGGAAATTTGTTGGCGAATGTCTTCCATGTCTGTTTCTGGATAAAGCATCATATCATTAGCTGGCAGTCCTAAACGGTCAGCCCGTAGCTTAATCTGATTGGCTGATTCTTCCCCCGAAACATACAGCACTTTATATTGATTAGCCAATTCGCTCATGATTTGCAACATTAAAGTTGATTTGCCAATGCCAGGGTCTCCTCCAATCAAGACTAATGAACCTGGAACAATACCCCCTCCTAAAACTCTGTTAAGCTCTTCCATACTGGTTTGTACACGTTCTTCTTTTTCTGCTTTAACATTTTCCAATTTAACCGGTTCACTAATTCCAGTTTTCTTGATAAGCCTGCTGGGACTGCCTTTAGTTGAACGGTTTTGCACTGCTTCAGTTTCTTTTTCAAACTGATTCCAAGCGCCGCAATTGGGACAGCGCCCTAAATAACTAGCAGAAATGTAACCACAAGAACGACATTTATACTTTGTTTTTAGTTTTGCCATTTAGCTTCCCTTCTTGTTTGTTGAACCAAAGCCATTTATTCTTTGTCTGTCAATAGGCACATCATTATCAGTTTTTAAATAATGAATAAAAATCCCCTGACCGATTCGGTCACCTTGATGAATCTGAATAGGTCTCACCCCATAGTTAATTAATTGAACAAAGATCTCGCCTTCATTAGCATCATTATTATAATAATCGGAATCAATGACACCGACCCCATTTGGAAGTGCAAGATTCCTTTTAAAAGTATTTGATGACCGATTTGCCAGCAATAATACTTCATCTTCAGGCATATATGCTTTCACTCCTGTGGGAATTAAAAAAGGTTTAAGGACGTGTTCAGCCATTTCATAATCTTGTTCGTATAGTTGATGACCATTACGGATCAGCCTAAAAATACGGACAAAATTAAGCCTCCAAATACTTGGAATTAATACATCTTTTGCTGCAGCTAAGTCATAGCCTGCACTAGCAATCGTTTGTCTTCTTGGTAAAGTAACATTTTTATTTTTATATTTAGATACAATCTCAAAGCCCCGAATCTTTTCCATGTTATCTCCTTTAAAACTTTTAAACACTATTTTACATTAAATTGCAGACATTATCTGAAATCTTATATAATTAGGTACGTAAAATTTTTACTTTTGAAGGGAGAATAAATGTTTAATGTAGATGATCCCCACCAATTTTTTCGCGAAGACGATGATAATGGGGAAATGGTTTATAGTTGGACAATGGACAAAATCGAGCGTAAAGATGCTACAGTTTGGATTATGAATCACTTCTTCGTCAATCCCAAAATGGATAGCAAAAAGATTTTACATGATCAAATGAAAATAGTAATGTTTATTGCTCAAAAATCTCATCTGCCCGTTTGGCCACTTGATCCTTTAGTTATTAATTACTTTAATGAGCATCCAGATTTTGAATCAATTTGGTATCACAAACCAAGTCCAAAAAACGGTTCTATTTAGTATTGAAAGATTAAATAAGTAAGGTAAAAACAAATACTTTTTTAACAATAATTAAATTTTCAGAGATAGACTACTTCAGTCGGATAAGCTAAAATAGTATTAATTTGTTTAAGGAGGATCTATTTAATATGACAAAAGAAATTACAAGTGCAGCCATTGATGATTTCACAAAAGATTTAGCGAATCACTCTGGTATTAATATTGCGAGTCATGCCGCCCAAGAAAATGGCATCTATAAAGCTAGTCAAAACTTGCAATCTAAGATTGATTTAACGCCAACCTTTTCAGTAGAAATTGATACTGGCAAGCCTGCTGATCAAAAGCAGTCCGGTCGTTGCTGGATGTTTTCTGCATTGAATACTATGCGCCACCCAATCCAAAAGGAATATAAGATTAAGGATTTTGAATTATCACAAAATTACACTAATTTCTGGGATAAATTTGAAAAATCAAACTTTTTCTTTGAAAATGTGATTGCTTCAGCCAAGAAACCACTCGGTGACCGTAAAGTTAGCTTCTTGTTTGCTACACCACAACAAGACGGTGGTCAATGGGACATGCTTTGTGGACTAGTAGAGAAATATGGAATCGTACCTAAGTCAGTTTATCCAGAAACAGCTAATTCCAATAATTCAAGTGCTTTAAATGATACTTTGAATACCCTTTTGCGTAAAGATGGCTTAGAATTACGCAATTTAGTTAACGCCGGCAAGTCAGAAGATGAAGTTGAGCAACGCAAGAATGACTTTTTAAACGAAGTCTTCCGCATTTTGGCTATTTCATTAGGAGTTCCGCCAAAGAAATTTGACTTTGAATATAAAGATGATGATGGTAATTATCACCGTGAAGCAGGAATTACGCCTAAGGAGTTCTTTGATAAATTCGTAGGCATGAATTTGGAAGATCACGTTTCAATCATTAATTCACCTACAGATGATAAACCATATCATAAAGTTTTTTCCGTTGAGTACTTGGGTAATGTTGTTGGTGGTCGGCAAGTTCGCCATCTTAACGTCAAAATTTCTGAAATGAAAGATTTGATTATTAAACAACTTAAAGCTGGAGAAGTTGTTTGGTTTGGTTCAAATGTTGGTAAGGATTCAGAAAGACAACTTGGCCTGCTAGATACAGATATTTACAAGCGCGATGAGCTATTTGACGTTGACTTTTCAATGTCAAAAGCAGATATGCTTGATTCCAGTGAAAGCATGATGGATCACGCTATGGTTATCACTGGTGTTGACTTAGTTGATGACAAGCCTACTAAATGGAAGATTGAAAACTCTTGGGGAGAAAAGCCTGGTTTTAAAGGTTACTTTGTAATGAGCGATTCCTGGTTTGACAGTTTTGTTTACCAAGCAGTTATCAACAAGAAATTCTTGCCTGATGACTTAAAGAAAGCTTTTGATGAAGGTGCTAAAGACCCAATTCAATTATTACCTTGGGATCCAATGGGCGCATTAGCATTTAAGTAAAATTATTAGTTATATAAAATTAGTTAAAATATAAAACAGCATTGAGGAATTTTCTCAATGCTGTTTTTATTAGTTTGAACAAATATTTAAAGCTATTTTATTCGTCTTGCAGTATTCCATGATGCAATATGAATCGACGATCATATTTAAGTTCATTAATTTGATCATGGCTAGCAACTACAACGATTTTATTTTGCTGTTTTAATTTTTTCAACATGGTTACAAATAAGTTAATACTCTCCTGATCAATTCCACGAGTTGGTTCATCCAGCAAAATGATATTTTGGTTTTCCATCACAGCTTGAATGATACCAACCTTTTGTCTCATGCCAACAGAGTACTTAGCAATAGGTTCTGGATCATCTGGATCAAGCATAAAATATCTTAGTAATCCTCTGACTTCTTTTTCATTAAACCGTTTATTAAGATTAGCCAGAAAATGAAGATTGGTCATTGCCGATTCATATTCTAAAAAATCAGGATTTTCAATTAGTGCCCCAACAATATCATTTTTATCCAGCCTAATTTCACCACTGTCTGCCTCTAATAAACCGGTAATAATTTTAAAAATAGTGGACTTTCCAGAACCATTAATACCAGAGATATGAATCAGCTCTCCTGGCTTAGCTAGCAAAGATACGTTTTTTAAAACCAGCTTCTGACCGAAAGATTTTTTTATTTGCTTAAGCTCTAACATTATTTCTCCTTAAAAGCCACCATAAATTTCATGAATAGCCCTATATAATTCGTCATACAAAGGACTATAACTAATCAAAATGTTTTTCTCTATATAGTAATGGTAAATTAAATCTATAATTATGACTATAAACAATAATAAGTATGGCCTATGCCAGTTGTAGCCTCCGACTAGCAACCAAAGTAGAAGTAAAAAAACAAATACATGCAGTATTATGAGTTCTGTGCCCAAAATAGGGTTGCCAAATTTAAATAAAGGGTAACTAGTTAAAAAATAAGGTACAAATAATCCTAATACAAATAATAAGCAATAAATTGCAGCCAGTACTATTAAATGAAATATCATCCACCTTCTCTTTCTTCTCACCGTTATAAACACATTAATGTTGCGAAAAGTAAGTATCTTTTTATAAAGTAACAAGAAGATCGCTGGTTGCAAATATAAAGATACCAAATGAAAATTGAGGTATTCATTTGGCAATTCCATAGTTTCTGGCAAACCTGTTTTTATCAGGATAATGCTACCTGTTAATCCTATAAAAAATATGAGAAAACCGGTTAAAACAAGCTTGCGTTGTATTCGCTTTAAACGCATAATCAGCCCAGCCTTCTTTTTTTCTTCCGCCAAAGTTGAATCAGGCAAGCAGCAAATAAAAGATAAATCAGTGCCACCGTCATAAAAAGTAAATATGAATTAATCGGTGGCAAACGCGAGGCTAACGCAAACTGACCCGGTGCAAGTACAGCAAATGGAAACCACGAATACGAGACAAAGAGCAAAAATTTATTGCCCATTGACATTAAGACTGACAATAAAGTCAAACCTAAACCCACGCACGGACCTAAGATTAGATAAATACTATTTTTTGATACAAAAAGTCCAATGCTGAAAATAAAAACAGCAAAAATACCCCAACCAACAGCAGCTAATATAACATACGAAAATAAATCGATCAGTTGGTTAGTAGAAAAATATCCTGGTCTGGCACCAATATATAATTTTCTGGGTTTAATTTTAAAGAAAAATGGATAATAAAATACTCTAATCAATGCTAACTGGTAGAGATTAGTCATCAAAGAAAATAGAAATCCAACAATAAAGGAATTAATAATTCCACCTTTTATAAAATCATGATAGCCAATTCTTTGTTGAACAGCACCGAACATATTATTATTTTTACAATAGATTAGGAGACCAGCTCCAAAAGTGGGAACGAATGCTAGCATCATAACTAAATTTATGATATTTTCATTCCAGCCATTCGGCTGAATGGAAAAGAAAAGCATAACAGAAATGTCAACCGCTTTGCCGTTTAATGGTATTAATCCAGCCCCATCTTTAAAAGCCAAGACAATTTGCCAGGTAGTTAAGAGAAGATAAATAATTAAAATAATCAGAATAAATTTTTTGGTTCGGCTTAGCATTGGCACCATCCTCATATTAATATATCTTTGAATACTATATAAGGTATAACATCAATTATCAAATAAATGGTGTGCTAAAAAAGAAAGTTACAAAAAATTAACTTATTTTTTATTGGAAATGTCTTATTTTTGCTTTTCGCTCATATGGAACTTTTAAACAAAATCCAAAACTTAATTTAGCCCGACCTCCTTAACAAAACGCATAAAGGCTGCTTTGCCATCAGCGGTTTGCTTGAAAACTCCTGCATCTTCTAAGACACGAGTAAAAATGAGACCCAATTCCTTTTGCAAAATCTGATCTGCATTTTCACTGGTTATTTCATACTTTCTTTTAATTTTCTTAGCCCAGTCAAGATGCATTTGTGCAATATTGTTAGGCTGATCAAGCAAAAACTTTTTTACCTCAAGTAATTCAGGTTTCAATCGCGGTGGAAAAATTGCTAATCCCATTACTTCAATTAAACCGATATTTTCTTTTTTAATATGCTGCACATCAGAGTGAGGATGGAAAATACCATCAGGATACTTAGCCGATGTCTGATTATCTCTGAGAACTAAATCAAGTTCATAAATATGACCATGTAAGCGAGCAATTGGAGTAATTGTATGATGAGGCATATTAGCAGTAAACGCTCTAACAGCAACTTTTTCATCACTATAACTTTGCCAAATTGTAAAAATTTTATCTGCTAGTTTTACCAAACTTTTTTGATTTTGACTTCTTAGCCGGATAACTGACATGGGCCACTTAACAATACCTGCTTCTACATCATTAAATCCACTAAAATTAAGTGTTTTTACCACTGGTGCTTTTTCCATAGGAAAGAGATGCTTTCCACCCTGGTAATGTTCGTGAGACAAGATTGAACCACCTACAATCGGCAAATCCGCATTGCTACCAACAAAGTAACCAGGAAATTTGCTGACTATTTCCAGTAAATTAGCAAAAGTTTGTTCATTGATTACCATCTTTTCATGTTTTGGTGACAAGAAAATACAGTGTTCATTAAAATAGGCGTATGGTGAATATTGAAAACCCCAAGTTTCATTTCCCAACTCAAAACGAATGATACGGTGATTTGTGCGAGCGGGATAATTTACTTGACCCAAATAACCTTCATTTTCCATGCACAATTGACATTGCGGATAAGAGACAGCCGGATTATTTTTAGCAGCTGCAATATCCTTTGGATCCTTCTCCGGCTTGGAAAGATTAATTGTAATTTCAAGATCGCCATACTCGCTTTCAGCGACAAAATAAATGTTTTTTGCAATAGCTCGAGTCTTGATATAATCGCTGTTTTTACTCAATTGATAAAAATTAGCTATCGCTTTTTGGGGTGATTCTTTATAAGTACTCCAAAATTTCTGGTTCACTATACTAGGTCTAGGCACAATGAAATTTAACAGCTGTGCACCTAAAATGTCTTCCGCTGAATTAGCTTTAGCGCATTTACCTGTTATTTGAGCAACTTTAACCAATTCGTCTTTAAGGTCTAAAAGATCTTTTTTGTTAGTTTTAACTTTTATTGCATCATCGCCAACAAGAGCCAATATTCTATTGCGTAAGTATATCCGATCTAATTCTGTGAATTCGCTTTGTGCGATTATTAGTGTAATAAATTTCTCAACTAAATTATTTTCACTCATCTTAACTTTCCGATCATTTTAGTACTTTTGTGCCATCAGCTGTTTCTGCAATATAAAAAGAGGGCAAATAGCCTATTTGTTTTTGATAGGTATCTGCAACATTCTTTTTAAAAGCAGCAACCTTGTTTTTTGCAACTAATGCAATGGCGCAACCGCCAAAACCGGCACCAGTCATTCTCGCACCTAAGACACCATGTTGCTTCCAAGCTGTATGAACTAAAGTATCGAGTTCTTTACCAGTAACTTCATAATCGTATTCTAAAGAAATATGTGAGGCATTCATTAACTGGCCAAATTCGATTAGATTTCCATTTACGAGTGCCTTTTTAGCATTTAATGTGCGCTCATTTTCCCAAACAGCATGTCGACAGCGTTTAAGCAAATTTTCACTAGGCAACAAATAGCTGTTTTCATCAAACATCAGATTATTTAATTCGCCTAAAGACTGGATTGAAAGCTTTTGTTGCAAAAATTGCAATCCCTTTTCACATTCTGCTCTGCGCTCATTGTATTTTGAGTCCGCTAAGGTTCGCTTCTTGTTAGTGTTCATAATAACGATAACATTATCTTTCAAGTCAAGGGGTACCAGCTCAGACTCCACCTTTTCAGTATCAAGCAAAATGGCATGATCCTTTTTACTCATTGCCACAGCATATTGATCCATAATGCCCGAGTTAACACCAATAAATTCATTTTCGGTCTTAACTCCCATTTTAACAATTTCCAATTTAGTAAAAGACAGGTGGAATTGATCCTGCAATAAAATGCCAATTAACATTTCTAATGCAGCAGAAGAGGATAAACCTGCTCCATCAGGAATATTGCCATTAATATAAATGTTAAGACCATGATCAATTCTTGCACCATTTTCAAGCATAAAGTGAAGCATTCCTTTAGCATAGTTTGTCCAAGAATCTTCCTTTACAAATTTTATCTGATGTAAATCAATTTCAACTACTCCCATTTTTTCAAAATTAGCAGAATAAAAACAAAACTTTTCATCAGTTCGGGGACTAGCTGCACCATAGATTCCTAAAGAAATTGCGCAAGGGAAAACATGGCCACCATTATAGTCAGTATGCTCACCAATTAAATTTATTCTCCCAGGAGAAAAGTAACACCTAGTTGGATTTTCATGATAAATATTAGCAAATTCTGTCCTAATTTCGTTGATTTTCATTTTTATCTGTTCCTTTTTAAAAGCGCTATCAAAAGTCAATAATCATATTATACTTCTTTTTTTATTATCAGCAATGGCAATAAAAAGCATAAGAAAACTAAAAGAGTTTCATAAGAATGAAACTCTTTTTATAGTTATTACCAAATATGTAATAGTCTATCTGGATGCAACTTGCATAAATTAAATTGATGTACATGTTCCGGGTGACTTTGCGGAAATGGCTCTAAAAAATCAGCCGGATTAGCCAGTCCCGTAGAATATGACCACACACTTTTAACTTTTTTAATCGGATCAAGCATTTCATTTCGAATCGGAAAAGCCGAAATTAAAAAATGTTTGTGATGAAATTTAAAAACAAAAAATGGCAACCGAAAGTCGTTAACAACCTCTTCTTTGGTTTTCCCAATTGTAACTACATTGCGGTAGGTGCCATACTTTTCAGTAAATAAATCATTAAATGAAAAATAGAAATTCGAAATATGTACATGAGGAAAATTTTCTTCAGTCACATGGTCAGGAATTGCAATCACATGAGCAAAATGATCCAAATTGCTTTCTTTTTGTGAAAGTGCTCTTCCTAATTGATTGGGATTAATAACGTGAGCCCATTCCGGCACATCCAGATTATCTTGATAAGATAAAAACATTTCCCTAATTACATTAGGCTTTACCCAATCATATTGTCTGCGAACTTCATTGCGATTTAATAAACTACGCAAACTCTTATGGTACATTAAATCGACAACAAACAATTCATAGCGATAACGTTCGACCCATGGTTGATAATGCTCAATATTCTCCGCAAAGATATGCGTACTATCTACAATAACCGTTTCGCCACGTTTCATTTTTTCTTCAACGAGGTAATCCACCACTTTTTCCGTTTGCTCATTTGCATAACGCGGAATTACTTGATGTAAGCAATCGGTATCTTCTTCATAATAATAGGTTAAATTCGCCAGCAACAATCTAATTTGATCACGACTAATTGCATATGGCTGTAAGTGATGACGAGAAATAAATGAAGATTTACCGGAGCCGGGTGCGCCTCGTAATAAAAATATTTTACGCATGCCTCTACTCCAAACTAAGAATGTAAATTTTAAATGATATCGTAATAGATTTTAACATACATTTGTAGAAAACCTTACTAAGAACTAAAAGCAACGTAAAATCTTTTTGTCAACAATATTCATTTGCTGATCAAATATATAAACTATTGGCTGTGCATTTGGAACTTCAAGATTAATAATTTCTTGATCATCAATACTTTCTAATTCTTTAATTAATGCTCGTAAACTGGAACCATGAGCAACGATTAATTGATCTTCCCCTTTTTTTAATCTGCTAGCTACATTGTCATAGTAATAAGGCATAACTCGCTTTTGTGTTTGGTAAAGACTTTCACTTTGCGGCAAAAAGTGCGGATCAAAATCAGCATAACGTCTGGATGTTACTTTTTTACCTTCAGGTGGAATCGCATAGAATCCACGCCGCCACTCCAGCACTTGTTCTTTACCAAAAATTTTACGCGATTCGTCTTTATTAATGCCCCGTAAATTGCCATAGTGCCTTTCATTCAAACGCCAAGTTTTAGTAATGGGCAAATATAAAAAATTACAAATATCTGCAACTATATTAGCTGTAATAATTGCCCTCATTAATACCGATGTGTGAATATGAGTAGGGTGAAAATCGGTAATACTCTTAATCAAATTGCCAGCTTTTTCAGCCTGCTTTCGACCCTTATCAGTTAGGGCAACATCATTCCAACCCGTGTAGACATTGGCTTTATTAGCGGTACTTTCACCGTGTCTTAAAAGCACTAATTTGACCATTTTATCTCACCCATTGCATAATTATTAAAGCTAAGCCGCTAATTGTAAAAATGATTCCCAATATCATAAAAGGAGTTACTCCGTGATTATGATTACGATAGCGTCTATTATAAGCATAAGCAATATCATATAAGCCTACTATTAAAACAATAACGGCAGTAAAAATACTAACTTTCAACCTTAATTTTCTCCTGATTACTCTTGATTACGATCATTTACAATCATTTTATCATTTTTTCCTCGTTCACATTCTGCTTGAAAATTAATATGGTTAATTCCTAATTTTTGTAATTTTGCACTAATTTGTTGCGTTAAAAATTCAAATTTACCAGCTGTTAAATCAGCATCAACATTGACGTGTGCATCAAGCATGACATAACGATCGCTATAACGCCACACATGTACATGATGAATATTTTTTATTTCAGGAAAAGATAAAACTATCTTATTAACTTCATCCAGATCGATGTCAGGATTAGATTCCATTAGCACATTTGCCGCCTTTTCTGTTATTTCACAAGCTTCGTGAAAAACGAAGACCGACACTAATAAAGTCATCACCGGATCAATCCAGCTAATGTTCCAATAATAAATAAAAATTGCACCAATTACAACTGCTACGCTGGAAAGAGCATCACTTAGCATATGCATAAAAGTGGATCGCACATTTAGATTTTGCTGTCCACCTTGATGCATTACCAACATTGAAACTACATTTGAAATCAAACCAATAATTGCAACAACTAGCATTATGCCGCCACTGATTTTTGTTGGTTTCCAAAATCTTTCAATAGCTTCCACAAATAAAACAATACTAATTAAAATTAGAATTATACCGTTGGTAAAGGCAGCCAAAGTTTCAGCCCTGTCATAGCCAAAAGTTTTTCGCTTATTACTGCGTCTGTTGCTAATGATATGTGCCACAAACGAAATAATTATTGCACCGACATCGCTAAGATTGTGTACCGCATCAGATAATAAAGATAAAGAACCTGATACGAAACCACCAATAAATTCTGCAACTGTAATAACAACATTAAGTGCAGTTACATAGGCAAATTTTTTTGTAGTATGATCTTTCATATTTTTTCCTTTCAAGCAATAAAGATAAAAAAAGCCCTACTTTTAAGCAGGACTTTACATATCTTCAGCATTTACATTATAATCTACAATTTCAAAGTTACCGTTATCACGAAGAATTCCCCGAGTGACACTACCGTTATTAGGAAAAATAATATCATGGAGACCATCACTCTGGTTCCAATACTTAATGGCTAAGGTTTTGATAAAATCGCCATGAGAAACTATTAAAACTCTTTTTTCATTTTTAGTCAGCTCATGGAGAACGTCAATCGCCCTTACCATCCGTTCATCCAGCTCTTTTTTATTCTCTGCCAAATGACGCGGATCGGCCTTTTTTGTAGCCTCACGAAATTCATAAATTCCAACCTGATTGATAATTTTGGTTACATCTGTTTGCGGTCCAACTCCTGCTGCCAGTGCAACTTCATTCCAGGTTTCCTCTATATCATCACCTTCGAAAGAACCAAAAAACACTTCCCGAAACTCAGGCAATTTTTTAATCTTGCCAATTTCTGAAACCTGGTTAGCGTCCTTCATTAAATGAACCGTATCAATCGCGCGCTTCAAATCAGAAGAATACATGTTGTCAAAATGAACTTGGCTCAAGGCATTTGCAGTTACCTTTAGGTCATTAATGCCCTTGACTGTCAGCGGAGAATCACACCATCCCTGAACTTTGTTTAGCTGGTTAAACATTGTTTCGCCATGACGGACAATATAAATTTCTGTTGCCAATTTGCATTCTCCTTTCATTTAACGTGCTTTAAACTATAACATATATGCCTTATAAAAGAAATACCCAGCCTGAATAAATGCTAGTGCTGCAATAAAGATACGCACATATTTAGCAGGAACTTTACGCAAAATATCCATTCCTAAATAACCGCCAATAAACATCCCAATAGCAAGAGGAATTGCCTGCATCCAGTATATTCGAGAAGTAAAAATAAAAACTATTAGAGCAACAAGATTCGCTAGTCCACAGATGACGTTTTTAATTGCATTGACAACTATAAACTTTTCATCAGTAATATAAGTTAATAAAACTAGCACAATTACACCACCAGCGGCTCCAAAATAACCGGTGTAAACACCCATCCCTAATAATGCAGCAATATAAAAAATTTCCTGCCAAAGTGGTCTTTTATGCGGTTCTAAACTATGATGCTTACCTGAAATAATTACCATAACACCCGAGCCAGCAATAAAAATTGGTACCACTTTTTCAAAAACACTAGATGGAAAAGCTAACAATAAACGACATCCAATTAAAGAACCTACAATAGTAAATATAGAGTAAAAGGCCACTTGGTGCCAATGTCCCTTAAGCTCCTTTGTTGAAGAAATAGTCGAACCAATACTAGTCCAAATCAAGGCGGCATCATTTGTGACATTGGCATAAACCGGTGGAATACCAACTGCTAGTAATACCGGATATGAAGCAAGAGAAGCCATTGAAGCCACTGACGACAACAAACCGCTGGCTACGCCCCCTATTAATATAAAAATCAGTGAAAAAATAGATGCCATTCAAATTAACTCCCTTTTAAAAGTTAATTTCTATTATAATGCTCCTGAAAAATAATTTAAGCAGGTATTTTAATTCTGACCAATTGTCTATTTAATAATGAAGTTTGATTTAACAAATTAGTCTCTAAATAATAATTACTGAAACATTATAGTTTTTGCACAAAAAAAAGAATTAACTTTAGTCGATAATAAAGCCAATTCTTCTCTAAAATAAATATTTTGTTTTAAATTCATCTCTCAGTTTCTTAAGTTACTTAATATCCTTTCTTACTCAACAGATATGAGTAACAAGTTGGAAGTAAAATAACTATAATGGTGACGGATATAACTGTCCAATACATTTCCCAATAAGAAGTTAGAAGCAGAACAATGCCGCTGATAAAAAAGATCCATCCGGCAAATCTGTGTGTTTTACGCCAATTTTCCGTATTATTCAAAGTCCATGGTAATTTAATGCCAACGACATGATTGGGACTAACTTTAGGCAGATAATTACCAAAAATAATAAAGAACAGTCCCAAAAAAGCACTAAGCACAAAGGAGCCTTTTACTTTATGACCCAGTGCATAGGCATAAAGTGACAGATTTACGATATTAGTAATAACAGGAACAAGCCAAAGCGTAATATTAACTATCTTAAAATCAAGATTTTTGGTTTCTTTTTGATTGCGTAAGATCAAAAATACCATTACTTGAAGGATAATTCCCAAAAAAGGCAGACCAATAATGACCCATAATTTATTGCTAAAAGCATTTGGCATATCAGTCATCCCAAAGTGTGTGGCCATTTTTTGCGGCAAACGATTATATAAAAATGCTCCGGTCAAAATTGGAAATAAGATTAGCAGAAGCGAGATTAATTCTGTTTGACGAATACTATTCTTTTTCATCATGATCTCCTTTCAGATCAACAAGCCACCCCATAATTTCTTCTATAATAGAAGTATTTAGCGAATAATAAATAAAGTTTTTTTCGTGTTCCTCTTCAATTAAATCAGCCTTTTTCAGCATATTAAGATGGTATGAAATAGTAGCTTTAGTCATATTAAAATGATTAGCAATATCCCCTGCCGACATCGGTCCATTTTTTAAAAGCTGCAATATTTTGCGGCGCACTGGATCTGACAAGGCCTTAAAACTAGACTCAAAACTCACATTAGTTTCTTTTCCTTCCTATTTAGATAAATATCTAATTAGATATTTGTCTAAATAGTATCACAATTTTCGTAAAACACAATAATTTTTAACATATTAATTACAATTTCTTGAACTATAGTAAAAATAATAAAACAACATAGGTGGCTTTGTGAGAACTCAGAAAATTATGAGTAAAAACGTGTTCATGAATATTTGTCTTTAATTTGGGTTAGCTAATCGTTATAATGCAGAGGGTTAGTTAATGAAAGGAAAAGTACACTTGGCAAAATATGAAACTTTAATTTTTATTCTTGAAGGAAGCTTATTAAACGAAAAAGTTGCAGAACAAAATGCACTTAGGCAAACTTTGAAATTAACTGGCAGAGAATATGGTCCAGCTGAGCGCATACAATATAATTCATTACAAGAAAAGATTAAATTACTAGGATTTGATGAGCGCATTAAATTAACTTTGCAGGAATTCTTTATAAATGACTGGATTTCTGCGAAAGGCACTTTTTATAACCAGTTGCAAAAACAAGATCAGTTAAATAAAGATATAGTGCCCTTTTTAGATGAGGTGAAAAACAAAGTTAACTTGGTTTTGCTGACAAAAGAGAAAAAAGATGTGGCTTCATCCCGCATGCAAAATACAGAACTAATAAATTATTTTTCCGCAGTTTATTTTAAAGACGATTTTGCAAGTAAATTGCCAAATAAGAAGGTTTTGACAACAATATTGCAGCAGCAGAATCTGAGGCCAGCCACTTGTCTTGTAATTGGGACAAACTTAGTCGATGAAATTCAGGGTGCCGAAAATGCTAACCTGGATTCTCTTTGGCTAGCGCCCAAGAAAGCAAAAATGCCAATTAGTCCACGTCCAACTTTACATTTAAATAAATTAACTGATTTATTATTTTACCTAGAATTAAGCTAGTTTATAATAAAGTAAAAGAATTGTGAGGTAAAACAAATGAAAAAAGTAGCTGTGATTTTTGCCGATGGTTGTGAAGAAGTTGAAGGTTTAAGCGTTATTGATGTATTACGGCGCTTAGGTATTCAAGCTGATATGGTTGGGCTTACTAGTACAACGGTAAATGGTGCACACAATATCAAACTTACTTGTGATAAAACTGTTACTGACAGTCTATTGGATTATGACTTAGTAGCTCTTCCAGGTGGTACAACCGGAGCAGAAAATTTACGTGATAATGAAAAACTGGCAGATCTAATGATAAAACGGTATAACGCTGGCAAGTGGGATGCCGCAATGTGTGCTGCCCCTATTGCTCTCGCCCGTTATGGCGTTATAGCTGACGCTGATTATACATGTTATCCCGGGTTTGAAAAACAAACCAAAAAGGATGCACCAAGTGGTCACTTCAAGGAAAATATTACTGTAACTGATGATGAACATAAAGTCATTACTAGTCGCGGTCCGGCAACTGCTTGGGCGTTTGCATATGCAATTGCAGAAGCGCTGGGAATTGACACTAAGGATCTAAAGGCGGGCATGTTATACAATTATCTAGCCGACAATATTCAAGATAGTTTGTAAATTTTTCTCTGACACGAAAAGGTGAAGTTTTAAACTTCACTTTTTTTATTACGATAGATTTTTAACTTATTCATAACTTTAGATAACATCAAAAGTAAAATAATTCCTGAACCACCTATCAAAAATGAGTTGCGGTAGCTTGTCCCGCAAAATTTGAGTTAAAAAATTGACTATAACAATTAAATAAGTAAATTTAACATTAGTCTTAGTCAATTTATTCTTTCGAATATTTATTAAGTGACAGTAATTAACATTAAGATAACAATTTTTTGTAGCAGGAAATTGGCATTAATTTATTTTTTTACTGCTAAACACCTATGAACTAGTACTTCTTATTTACAAAAATATTTTTTTAAGAGGTATTTTAAAAATATGATAAAATTAAATTACCCTTAAAAGGGGAAAACAAATAATGGGAGGTATTAAGCATGTGTACAACTATTGCAATTAAATCTGATAGTGGTGACGTATTTTGGGGACGGACTATGGACTTTACATTTGACCCCTTCAAACCTAGTGCGGATAGCAAAATGACTACTTTTCCTGCAAGCTATGAATTAAAGGGTTTGCACCAAAGCTGGACGACCAAATATCCGTTTATGGGTATCAACGTCAATGATTCACTTTTTTTTAATGATGGTATAAATAGTGCAGGTATAGTTGGTGATGCACAATTCTTAGAAGAGGCTTCTTGGGATACAGTAGAAAGTCTTAAAAAGCGAGGATTAAAACCTATAATTGGCGAAGAAGTTGTTGCATATGTTTTAAGTAATTTTGGCAGTATCGCTGAAATAAAAGAAGCTTTTAAGCATCTTGGCCAAGAAAAAACCAATTATCCTGATTGGGAAAATGCAGACACTGGCATCCCTACTCCAATTCCAATGCATTACACTTTCTGTGATCCAAGTGGCAAAAGCGTTATTTTGGAGCCGGTTAATAATGGGGCCTTTAAAATATATGATGGTATTGGCGTTATGACCAACAGTCCAGAATATCCTTGGCACCTTGACAATTTGCGTAATTACTTACATTTAACCAATCACAATTTGGGTCATCACCAAATCAGTGATCAGCTAGACATTAAACAAATTGAAAGTGGTTCTGGATTATTAGGATTACCTGGTGACTATACTGCTCCATCACGTTTTGTTCGTGGAACATTTATTTCTAAATTTTTAGCACCATTCCATTCAGATCAGGGAATTCCTCAACTATATAATGTATTCAAATCGGTCATGATTCCACGGGGATTAGAGCATCTTCACGAAGGTGAGGACAAATGTGATTATTCAGGTTACTGGGCAGGATATGATGTTTCAAGCAGAAGTTTATATATTCAACCAGAGGATTGCCCAACAATGACAAAATTTGTTCTGGATCCTGCTACAACGACTAAAATTACCCAGCCTATTCAACATGACTTTAAAGTTTTGGAAACCAAAAGACAAAAAACTTTAGTTTAAAGTTAAACTTGAAAGATAGAAACAAAAACCGCATCAATATAGTAATTGAGGCGGTTTTCTTATTTTTCAAGTTTCAGACGGTTCAGTTTTTCTTTCTTACTTAAGTCATTTACTTTTCTTATATTGCCAATCTCTTTTCTCGAGAAGAACTGAAAAGAAATATTTTTCCTAAAAATTTAGCTGAAATTGGTTTAGGTTGTAAACATAGTTATTACTAATATCAAAGCATTTCGGCATAGACACATTTCCGGTTAAATATATAAATTCAAAAACCAACGCTCAATTTCTTAAGTAGGTAATTAAAAATATTCTTTATTAAAACAAAGTCCTTTTATTCATGAATATATATTAGGTATAAAAAGTAAAATAAACTATTTACCAACTAATAGTGACGGATATTGTGTAAACGATAAATCACCTTTATAAGCAAACCAGGCTTTTATTTCCTTTATTGATTTATTGGCAATTTCTTTGTTTTGACCGTGTAGCTTTTTAGCCTCATTTTTAGTTTGAATTAGTGATGGCTTTTTGCCTTCAAACTGTGAATCCATGACTTTTAATTCAGCTTTGATCAGTGGCTGTAAAGCTTTTCTCTTAGCATTTATGTTATAAAGATCGCCATTAAAGAAGGTAACCCAGCCTTGATTTTTGCCACTTTGATCAACTATGTGAGCGACCAATTCAACCCTACCGGTACCAAATTCAGTAATCTTAAATTTTATATTTTTATCTGCCATTTTCTTAACCCAACTTTTGCCAAACGGCTTAGAAGTATGACTAACGAAATCATTAACTTCGTGATAAACAGTAGCATTCCTAGCTAATTTAAATACGTAACCTTCTTTAGAAAACCGTTTAGCAGGCGTAACGGTCATACCCGGGTCGGTTGCAGGACTAACTGCTGCTGGCTTAGCAGTATCAGTACTTTCTGCTTTGGTCACGGTTAAAGTGGTTAATGGTGTAAAAGAAAAAAGGATGGCTGCAGAACATAAAATTGTTCTAAAATACTTGTGTTTCATTTTTTAACCTCAAAAATAAACTATAATAATAATTTGTAACAAAATTGTAACTTTATTACAATTATATGTCAATAACAATTGATTATTTAACTATAAAAAGAAAAATTTTTATCAATAATGACAAAAAATAAGCCTTGAAAGTTAGACAACTTTCAAGGCTTATTTTGAAATCAATTCTTTAGCAACCATTCTTTTCTGCTTCCATTTGAATGTTGTTAGTTAAACGTTTATTAACTTCCAGAACAAAAATAGGAATTAAACTACCAACCAAAACGACAAGCCAGCCTTGAACTGGTAACAAAGCCAAGTGTAAAAACTGTCGCAAATGAGGTAGGAGTGTCAGCGATAAAACCAGTATCATGCTTAGTAGTAGTCCCCAATTAAGCATTTTATTGGTTTTAAAAGTTTGCAGTGTGATTGGTTGAGAATCCTTAATAGCATATATATCAATCATTGATCCCAGTGCTAATACTAAAAAGACCATGGTCATTCCAGCTTGTGGGTTATTAGTTGAAAGAATAAATCTACCATAAGCATACATGCTCAAAGTTAAAATCGTGAAAGTAATCGCGCGAATAATCATTCTTTGCATTAATCCACGGCCAAGAATGCTTTCATCATTATCTATTGGATTTTGATCCATTATGCTTGGTTCACCAGGTTCTTTGCTGATAAAGAATCCAGGTATTCCATCTGCAAGTACATTAATAATTAACAATTGTTCTGCTAAAAGTGGTGCACCCCAACCTATAATTGTACTAATAACCATTAGGAAAATTTGCGCGAAATTGACACCAATTAAGAATTCAACAGCCTTAATAATATTTTGATAAACAGTTCTGCCTTCTGCCACAGCTTTAATAATCGTGGCAAAATTATCATCCGTCAAAATCATGTCAGCAGCTTCTTTTGCCACTTCTGTACCCGTTTTGCCCATAGCAATTCCAACATCCGCTGCTTTAAGAGCTGGTGCATCATTAACACCATCACCTGTCATTGCAACTGTTTTACCAAGATCTTGCCATGCTTGAACTATTCTAATTTTGTCGCTGGGAGAAACGCGAGCAAAAACTCTTATATCTTGAATACAATCTTTCAATTCAGAATCTGTCATTTTTTGTAATTCTGACCCTGTAATTGCTTTTTGATCAGAATCTAGAATACCTATTTCTTCAGCTATTGCTTTGGCCGTTACAAGATGATCACCAGTAATCATTACAGTCTTGATGCCAGCCTGTTTTGCTTTAGTAACAGCTCTGGATACCTCAGGTCGAGGAGGATCAATTAATCCAATCATACCAGCAAGTTTTAAATTGGAATTATTTACAGCCCAATCAGTTGGATCCGCATTAGAAGCTATTACCTTATACCCAACTGCTAATACTCTTAACGCATTTTTAGCAAAATCATCATGAGCTTTTTGACCAGATTTAACTGGTTCTTTTTTATCTAAGTGCAGCCTGTCCCAAGCACCTTTAACGATTACTAATTGACGTCCATCAGTTAAGCGATGAACCGTCGTCATCATTTTTTTATTAGAATCAAAGGGATCTTCTGCTATACGAGGTGCTTCATTTTCCAGCTCTTGCCGCGAGCTGCCCTGTTGGTGTAACCAGTTTACAATCGCAACTTCGGTAGCATCGCCAACAACTTCTTCCGAGCCATCTTTTTCCATAATTTTGGCATTGTTAGCTAAACCTAGCATTTTCAATAAATTTTGTCCGCCTTTAGGTAAATCAGCCGCTTTCTTAATACCCGCTTCAGGTGTCCAATATTTAGTAATGGTCATTTTATTTTGAGTTAAAGTGCCAGTTTTGTCAGTAGCAATAACATCCACGTTACCGATAGTCTCCACAGCACCAATGTGTCTAATAATAGCATTGCGCTCAGCCATTTTTTTGACACCACGAGATAAACTGATTGTCACAATAATCGGTAAGGTTTCGGGAACAGCTGCAACTGCTAAAGAAAGACCAATCATCAAGCTGTCTGCTAAAGTCTTATTCTGCATTCCTAAACTCAATGTGAAAATTACAAGTCCACCCAAGCCGGCAAAAACAGTCATCCACTTGGATAATTTATCTAACTTGCCCTGTAAAGGTGTTTCCCTCTTTTCAGTTTTATTCAAAAGGTTAGCAATTTTACCAATCTCCGTTGCCATTCCAATAGCACTAACTTGAACAAGTGCTCTACCACTGACAACTGCAGTACCAGAAAAGACGCGTTCATCGTCAGTTAAATTGCTTTTGAGACGATAATTTTTTTTGGAAACGGGCAAACTTTCACCAGTTAAAATTGCTTCATCAACTGCTAAATTAGTCTCGTCTAAAATAACACCATCTGCTGGAACTTGATCACCAGTATTTAAATAGATCAAATCACCTGGCACTAATTCAGAAACAACTATTGTAATATCTCGACCATCACGTCTACCTTTAGCTATGGGTAAACTCATTGCCTTCAAAGCTGCCAGCGATTTTTCGGCTGAAGCTTCCTGATACAAGCCAATTACCACATTAATAACTAAAATCAAGCTGATTACAATTGTTTTAGTCCACCCACCATTTTGGAATAAAGCCAAATATGTCGCTAATACTATCGCCAATAAAAGAACTAAGGACGAAATATCTTTTAAATGGTGCCATATTTTTCTATACAGTGGAATTGCTTTCTTTTCGAGCAACTCATTAGGACCAAATTTACTGCGCTTTCGTTCTACCTCAGCATCAGTTAAACCGGACTTGGGGGTTATTTTGAATAGTAGTTCTGATTTTTGGGACATGCTATCTCCTCCATTATTCGATTAAATTTATAATTAAGCTGTTTGAATAGAAAAGCCATATTTATCGTAATTGAGCCATTTATAACAAGCTAAACTTGATTTATGCATTAAAGACAATAATTAGTTTATTTTAAAAAAAGCAGAAAGCCTCTGATATTTATCCGAAGTTTTCTGCTTACATGATTATTAAAAATTAGTTGTTAATTAACAACGTTTTTTTAAAAATTGTCTTTAGTTTAAAAATTTTATTTCTAAACTAAACATCCTCTTTCCCATAAAAGCTTATTATTAGTTTACAGGATATTACATTTTTTAGCTATTTTTATGCTTGCAACTTTAATATTATATATTCAAAATAAATTTCTTATTTTTTCTTTTTTTGCTATTTGTTATTTAAAATTTATGCTTCTGCCAAATATAATTTAAATATGTTTAGTACACATTTAAATTATATAAAAAGCCAAGAAATCTAGCTTAAAATAGCAGGATTCTTGGCTTTTTTGGTTCATATGTTTTAAACCTGTCTTACTCTGCTTCTGTTCTCACATCAGCTAAGGCTTCCAAACTATCTGCAATCTCACGCCAATTATTTTCGTAAGGTCCATACGCAGTATGAATCAAACTACCCACTGGTAGTGAGGGACACTCATTTTCTGCATTAGTTCCCCAATTTTGCCAGCCTGATTGTGGTCTCTGAACAATTTGGAAAGCATTTGACGCATGTTCAGTTTGCCAAACCATGGCCTGACCGGTTTGAGTATTAATTTCAGCACTCTTAGTTGCGGGTCCAGCAAAGACAGTCTGATCGCTAACTTCACTAACATTAACAGGATCAGCACTAAATAACCATGGACGATCATTCAACTCAGCCAATACAAATGCCTTCTGACGAACATCATGTAAATTAGTCTCTATCTCATCTTGAGATAATGCATTTTCCCAAACAGAGAATAAGCGCCAATACAAATCCCAATGTGCATTGGCCATATTGCTTGTAAGTTGTTTTCTAAAATCTTCAAAACGATCACTCCGTTTTTGACCATCATGAACTAACTCTTGTACTTTATTTGCCAGTTGACCAGAATAAGGATCTCCTTCTCGATACCATACACCATCATACGTGGCAAAGCGATCAAATACTAATTGTCCAATTCCACTTTCAAATTCATCACCTACAGTGATTTTGTCGACAATTGATCGTTGATTAACTGTGGTTTGAAAATGATCTACATGGTAAACACGCGAAAAGAAAGGAACATCGTAATAAAAAGACCAGTCCAAAGCAAAACGCTTTCCGTGTAATTCTGGTTTTAAACCGTCTGGTATTCTGCCTGATAAACGATACTCTTTCATAACAGGACCATCTTCAACTGGTTCGATATCTACAATTATATGTTCAGCCGGATTGATCAAACCATTATCAGGAGTGAAGAAGGGACCATAAAAGCCACCCATGGCATTATTTCCTGATGGCAACAAATCCCGTTTTTCATCCACGGCCATGAAATGTCGTAAGCCCCATTTAGATGAACCTTCACCTTGAGCAGTACCACGACAAAGTTCAAAATCAAACTTACCAGTATTTAAATGTACATAAGCATCATTTTCTTTAGCTGTAGGTATCTTTTTGATACCTTTAACTTTGTCCTCCTCAATTTCGTGATCAAAAGATAATTCTTCTTCAGAGCCAGAGAAATTGACTATAGCAACAAAATTATGATCTGGATCATTATGTAACCTCTGTGCTACACAAGTCTTTCCAGAATTGTTTTTAACAACCCAATAATTCCCTGTTATATCATCAGGGGCCGAAAACTTAACTGGAACAGGAATTTTAATCTTTTCTTGTGTATTAGTAATCTTAATTTTTACCATTTTCTTACCTCTCAAACTTTAACAAAATTATAGTGCAGTGAAAAATGTGATTAATCCAAAAACAACCCCTGCAGCGTTACAAGCAGCTAAAGGAATATCACGATCTTTTTTAAACAAGGCATAAATTACCCATAAAAATGTATTAATTGCCGTTGCTAATGGCTGAATAGGACTACCCTTAACGCCATGTAAATTGTTAATAATTTGCGGTATATAAGACACATACATTATGATGGCCGTTATAGAAGCAATCCATCCAAGAATTGTCATAGCTTTTTCTAATTTCATAATTTCATCTCCTATTAATCATCTTAGCATCATGTAATCGCTCTCTCCAGTATACATGTACATAGAGGAGACATATTTTTATATTTAATTATTAAAAAAAGAACAATCCGCCCGTTTTGTAAATCTTTGTGTAACTTATATCATTTCCTATATGAAATATATAGATATAAAAATAGCCCTGAAAACTATTTGGCGTTTAGGACTCAATTTGCTTATAACAGACAATGGGTATAAATTTTATTTAATAGTAATATTTCCTTCTGTTGAATCTGCCAGAAGAAAATTTTTCTTGGAATTATTTTTGATAAAGTTTTCATAAGGCTTTGAACCTTTGTACTTAATTGCTTTACCATCTGCAGTCAATTGATAACTCAGGTTAGGGGCATTTTTAATTGCTAAATTGCTCCTTTGTAAAGTAAAAGAATTTCTATTGATTAACTGCGAATTGGAAATTGTAATATTAGTGTTAGAAGTATCTAGAGTCATTGATGTACGACAATTTAAAAGTTCGCACCAGCCTCCTTTCATTTTGACACCTGAATCACCCAGATCAGAGTTATTAACTGTCAATCTTTTACCTGCTCCAGTTGATAAACTTGTACTTTTGGCATGAATATTATCAATATCCAGATAACCGTCGGCACAACTTATAAAATATGCCTTAGCTTTCAGGTCTTTTAGCCTGATATTTCCGTGATCACTGTTGCTATCAAATTCGGTATAGTGAACATTTTGAGGAACCGTTACGTCAATTTTGGAGCCAATTTTACCCCAATTTATTGCAAGAGGTTTGGGCTCGTAAATATCCAAACAGTTATTGGCTATTTTGACTTGTACAGCGTCTGGATTAACACCTGTAACTCTAACTTGGTAATTTTTACCTGAATGCAGATAAATATCAGAGGAGTCAGTTTGAACAAAAACTTTATTAAATTTGCGGTTTGAAATATATGTACGTGTGAGCTTAGTATTATCAATAGCTTTCAGAGTAAAGTAGTTACGATTAGCGATTATTGGTTTAACACCATTATTGGACCAACCGACAAGCATCATAACCAGACCAGCAATTAAAGCCAATCCACATATTCGATAAAAGTTTTTCATAATTAATCCTCCTTTACCAGTTAAGCATTTGTTTTATAGTAACGATGCTTCAAAATTCTCCTGCCAATATGTTGAAAAAAAGCAGTACATTCTGCAGTTAAGAAACGGATAAACTTCATAATTATTGGTAACAGCATTAAGCTGATACATGTTAAAACTAAGCCTCCTCCAATATAGAAAAAGCCAGAGGCCCAATAACCACCAAAAAGAAGTCCAAACGATCTAACAAAAATAAAAATACCAGAAACAAATAGAGACGTAATAACGATAGCCAAAGCAATAAATATGGCCGTCAAGGCAAGCAATGCTGCTACCATAACTACCACTGCCGCAATAGCTAAAGGGATGCCGACAGGTGCTGCTAGAACTCCTAATAAAATGACCCAAATAGTCTTTAAATTAGACTTTGAAGAGGCTTCGTGCAACTCTTCTTCTTTTTCGGGTATTGAAACAGAATAGTCGGCCATGATTTTTCGAGCTAACTGTTTGGGTGTCCCTAACTCCGTAATCATGTCAGCTTCACTGTGGAAATTGCCATCAAGTAAAAATTCCTGGTAAAATTGCACAACATCTTGAATATCTGAATCAGACAGATTAGTAAGATTATCTTTTAATCGCAAAATGTAATTATCAATTATTTTATTCATTTGCGTCCTCCAAAACTTGGTTTATTTTAGTGCTAAAATTTTGCCATTCTTCCTTTATTAATCTTAATTCTGTTTTGCCTGAAGAAGTAATTTGATAATAATTCTTAGTTCTCCCTTGAAAAGACTTAGAATAAGTTGATAAAAATTTGTCGTTCTTCAATCTTCTTAGAACAGGATAAGTAACAGACTCGGAAACACCAAAGGTTGCTTTAGCTTGCTCAGTTATAACACGGCTATAGATATTATTTTTTTTGATAAAAGACAAAATGATGCCATCTAGTAGACGGTTGGGAATTACTATTGCCATAATTATTTCCTCTAGTATTATATTTTATATAATATTGTAGAGCTTAATTGAGATGCTTTCAAGCCATTATTCCAATTTTCTATTTAAATTATATTTATTCGGATTGTCATACTCTTATTTAACCTTTTTGATCTCGTTAAAAAGGTTTTTAAGAGTAAATTTTTATTGTATTATTAATAAAATTGAAGTTCATTAAGAAAGAAGATGAGCAATCTATGCTAATAAAACCCAAGCAATTACACGTAGGTGAAAAAGTAGCAATCGTTAGTTTATCAGCTGGTACTCTAGGTGAAAGTTTTGCTTCCCATGAACTAAAACAAGGAATTAAGCACATGAAACAACTTGGCATAAATCCTGTATTTATGCCACATGCCCTTTCAGGTAGTACTTATGTTAAAAGTCATCCAGCTGAACGTGCCGCCGATTTAAAAGCAGCATTTCTAGATCCAGAAATTAAAGGTATTTTTGCTGCTATTGGCGGAGATGACACTTACAGAACTTTGCCCTATTTAATGGCAGATCAGGAATTTAAAAAAACTGTCTGTGATCATCCCAAGTTATTAAGTGGCTTCTCTGATACTACGAATAATCATCTAATGTTTTACAAAATGGGCTTGCAAACATTCTATGGACCGAGTTTTTTAACTGATTTTGCAGAACTGGCTAATGAACTTTTACCTTATACAAAAAAGACTTTAATACATTACTTTAAAAATCCACCTGTTACTCTGATTCCTGCAAGTGAAAACTGGTATGAAGAAAGAACTGATTTCTCAATTAAACAAGTGGGTAAAGAAAGAATAAGCCACAAAGACACCGGTTATGAAGTTTTACGTGGCCATGGAAAAGTTCGAGGTAGACTATGGGGTGGCTGCATCGATAGCCTTTATGATGACTTAACAACAAATCGATATCCAGACGAACCATCAGTTATTAACCAGTATCAGCTTATACTCACACCGGAAGAAGCCAAAGATAAAATACTTTTTATAGAAACATGTGAAGAAAGACCAGCTCCTGAACTTTATCGTCAAGAATTAGCTAAATTAGAAGAAGTTGGTATTTTAGGAAATGTTCGCGCAATTTTAGTAGGCAAACCTCAAGATAAAAAGTATTTTGCAGAATATAAACAAATCTTGTTGGAAGAAACTGCTAAGTTCAATACACCAATTTTATATAATGTAAATATTGGCCACGCTTATCCAAGGACCGCTCTACCTTATGGCGCACTCACACAAATTAACTTTGAAAAACCAGAGATAAAAATTATGGAATCCTGGTTTGCCTAGTTTGAAAAATTTTTAAAAAATATTTGCCTTTTTTTAATCATGGTGTATTATATATGTATTACAGTAATACAAGAAAGAAGGAGAATCTATGAGTTTACTTGAAACCCGTGAGGTAACCCGCACCTATGGCAAAGGAGCAACCAAATTTGAAGCCTTACGAGGAATTAATTTACAAATTGACAAAGGTGATTCTGTTGCTATCATCGGCAAAAGTGGTTCAGGCAAGTCTACTTTAATGCACATCTTGGCACTCCTCGACCACCCTACTACTGGTAGCGTATGGCTAAATAATGAGCCCACAAGTAAAATTAAAAACAAAACATTAAATAAATTGCGCAATCAGACCTTTGGCTTTGTTTTTCAACAATTTTTCTTAAATGCTCAGGATAGCGTGTTAGAAAATGTAATGCTTCCTTTAAAAATAGGTGGAATTACAGGAAAAGAACGCAGATCAAAGGCATTGGCAGCCATCAAAGCAGTTGGCTTAGAAAGTAAAGTTAAAAATAAAGCAAGTGACTTGTCAGGGGGTCAAAAGCAGCGTGTTTGTATTGCACGGGCCTTAGTGAACAACCCAGAAATTATTTTTGCAGATGAGCCGACAGGAAACTTGGATTCAGCTACTAGCGAAAGTATTGAAAATATTTTATTTAAACTACATCAAGAAAAAAATATTACCTTAATAATTGTTACTCACGATCCTGATTTAGCAAAAAAGTGTGCGCGTCAAGTTCAGATTAAAGATGGTCAAATAGTGGGAGGAACACAGCAATGAGATTCCATGATATTCTAAATTCTGCGGCTACAAACTTATGGCACAATAAAGGGAGAACATTCCTAACCATTATAGCCGTTTTCATTGGCTCCTTAACTATTGCCTTTACTATGGGTATTAATAATGGTGTTAATGATTATTTGAAAAAGCAGGTCGGTAATGTAGGTAAAACTGAGCAAATGGGCATATCACTTGGGAGCTCAAGTCAAGATGCTAATGAGCCTCAAAAATATAACACCAAGAAGAGTAGTCAAAGTGCCGACGGTATGATGGACAAAAGAGACATTAAAAAAATCAAATCAGTTAAAGGCTTGAAAGATTTTAAAGCGTTAAAAGACTGTGATGTTGACTATGTTCAAGGCCCTAATAAAACTAAATATCTTATAACTGCGCAAATAACCCAAGGGATCAACTACGACTTAAAAGTTGGTCACCAAGTTGCTACTAGTGGAAAAAAATCACAGATTCTAATCACTAAACCAATGGTTAAATCCTACGGCTTCAAAAATGCTCAAGATGCTCTCGGTAAAAAAGTAACTTTAGTCACAAAATCACCCGTCACTAAGAAAAGAGCAAAAATATCTGCTACGGTTGTTGGAATAAGAAATGACAGTATAGTATCAAAAGGTTTTGCCATTTACAGTAATGGCTTAGGACAAAAAATAGTTTCAGCCAACCAAAAAGGACTTCCGCAAGCATTAAAAGATAAGTATACCAGTGTTATGGCTACCCCTATTAACAAGAGTGCTAGCAGTATTAAAAAAATTGAGGATAATCTAACTAAAAAAGGATATTCGGGTATGACTCTTAAGGAAGCAGTCAATGAGCTTTTCCTAACATTCAACGCAGTCACTGGGGTTTTAATTGTTTTTGGAGCTATCGCATTGATAGCTGCCAGCTTTGGAGTAATCAATACTCTGTACATGTCAGTGAGAGATCGTACAAAAGAAATTGGTCTTATGAAGGCATTAGGACTCAGCAAGGGTAAAGTATTTTCCATTTTCAGCTGTGAAGCAATCTTAATTGGTTTGCTTGGCTCTTCATTGGGATTACTACTAGCAATGGGTTTAGGCAATGCCTTAAACAATTTTGCTGCTAAATCATTCTTAAAAGGTCTAGATGGCTTTACTTTAATTCAATTCAACTGGTCAAGCAGTTTACTAATTATTGGCATTATCTGTCTAATTACCTTTTTAGCAGGTACGTTACCAGCCAAACGAGCAGCAAAACTAGATCCAATCACTGCTTTAAGATATGAATAAAAACCAAATAATAAAAACGTCAGATTTAGTCTGACGTTTTTCATTCTTCTTTTATTCAAGCAACTTAACATTTTCACTTAATCAGCATCTATAATGCTATTAATTTTAGGTGCTACTAGTTTTTCCATCACTTTCATATCTACCGGCTTATAAGCAGTATCTATACACTCTTCCCAATACTCTAAGTGTTTTTGATCAATATAGCTTTCCGAATCTTCAACAGCACTGCCTCCTTCTCCTTGGATAGAATACCAATAAAAGTATGTGTAACCATCCGAACTTTCTTCTTTAAATACAGTCTCAATATACATTCTTTCTCCAGCCATTGTTGCCACAGTATCTTGATGATGTTTATTTAAAAAATCCATCCATTCCTGTGCTCTTAATTCTTTACCTTTTTTAATACGAAAACGTGTTAATTCAATTTTTGTCATAATCCTACCTTTGATAATTATTATAATAAATAATGCAATACACTAAGAATAAGTAAATAGCGCTTACTAAATCGTGAAGCGTTACGAACCTTCTTAAGATCTGATTTACTAAATTTTAAAAGACTTTAATATCAGGTGTCTTCTCGCTTTTTTGAAAGTGCTGTTTCAATAAGTTTCAACTAACTTCATCTGAATGGTATGACTTTCACTTTTAAAAATATATGAATTGAGCTGATAAATACTAAAAGTTTACAGCATTTAATAACTTACTTTGGTTAAATTTTTGTAGAGTGCTCCGAGTTAATTATTTCAATAGAACATAAATTAGAAAGGCACTTTTATACTTAGCTAGCGTCTTTCTAATATTTAAAAGTTAAGAACAAAAAGGATATTTTCAACAATCATAGATTTACGCTTACTTATTTTGCTTTCTTTCCCTTACGTTCTATTAAATCTGCAATTAAGGCGGGAATAATTGCAATAAAAGCAGTCCCTTTTTCTCCCCAAATTAGTATCCCGACTGCGAGTACAATTGAAACTATTGCTAAAGCAACGGCTATTTGATGATATAATTTTTTAGTCATAATAGTTCAAACTCCTAACTACTTAAATGTGTTGGAATATACTTTTGTTGAAATTATCAGTGAAACGATTGATATTACGGCAATTAAGATACAGCTTGTGATTACTAGCAGGAAAGAATTAGTATTACCAATCCAAGCGATGAACGATAGACCCCAAGTCGTTTTCTGCAAAATATAAACCCCTCCCATAATAAGGACTAAAACCAGTATATTCACAATTGTGCTTCCAAACGTACCTGAAGCATAAACTGCCGGGAGTAAGAGTACTACATACATGATACCAATCAATAAGCCAACTATCGATATCAATATATGAATTTGCAGGCTAAATTGTTGAAAAATTAGAGCAGTGGCAATGCTTAAAATTAAAGTTATAATGCTAATAGATACAATTAAAGAAATACAAAAAATATATCTAGCCAAAACTATATTTCTTTTGGGAATAGGAAAAACACCTACGAATCTGTTCCATCCACTTTCTTGGTCAGCAATCAATAGACCAGTTGGCATTGATGCTAAACTAATCGGTCCCATTATTGAGAGAAAAATCGTTCCAGACTCCCTACCAAAAATTGTCACCAAAAGTAGTACTAATATGATTAGCAATCTACTTTTCACACTTAGCTTATTTAGTATAAGTTGAAAATCCTTATAAAGAAGTCCTCTCATCTATCTTTACTCCTTTTACTAAAAATAGGAATATTTCCTCTAATGAAGCATAATCTATATAATCAACACTTTCTTGTGATACTTCAACTAGATATTGAACCATGTTATCTTTGTATAGTTTATATTTGATGTTCTTCAATGGAAGGTCTGTTATCTCTGTTTTAATTGCATAATGATTAAGCAACTCACCTTGACTACCCTTTAATAAAATATTGCCATTTTCCATAAAAATAAAATAGTTAGCAACTTGTTCTAAATCACTTAAGATATGTGAAGACAATAATACCGTCATTTGATTATTATTTACAAATTCTTTTAACATAGATAAGATTTCTCTCCTTACAATGGGGTCAAGCCCACTAGTTGCTTCATCAGCAATTAAGAGTTTAGGATGATGAGAAAGTGTGGCAGCAAAACTTAATTTAACAAGCATCCCTCTTGAAAAATTACTAATAGGCTTATTGGTAGGCAAATCAAACTCATCAATTAAATTGTGGTAGAGTTTTTTATCCCAACTTGGATAAACCTTTTCTAGCATTCTTTCAATTTGTTGAACAGAAAATGAGTTTGGAAAATAATTTTGCTCCAAAATTACACCTAAGTTAAGTTTTATCTGGCATTCATCTTTAACATAATCCAAACCAAAAATTTTAACATTGCCTATTTCACTTTTTATTTGATTTAATAGTAAATTCAAAAAAGTTGACTTACCTGACCCATTTTCACCAATTAAACCAACAATACTACCTTCATTTATTTTTAAATTGTTAATTTGTAGTTGAAAATCTGCGTACCGTTTACTTAAATTTAGCACATCTATTACTGGTTTTGTGTCCATATTTATACCTCACTATGATTGCAACATCATATATACAACCATTAAACTACTTCAAATTAAGTTTATCAAAGTCAGTAACGCATATTTCTTTTTTAGTACACTTATCTTCTTTAACTCAATGAATAGTAAAGCTACTAAAATATATTTACCCAAACTCATTAATAGTGTATATGAATTCGTTGTTGTGATAAATAAACTTGTTATTAAAGAGATATTCCCTGTTATTGAATAAGACAACAGGGCAAGCAGAACAACATTAGATGCTTTTTCAGAGACTCTACACATAGTGACACTCTCATAATTAGTACCAATACTTCAAATGTCAGACTAATTGCTGTTTGTGAAATTGCCTACCGTAACCTTAAAAGTAATGGTGTAAATTTTGCTAAAAATTATAAAAAAACACTTCATGGTATAAACCATGAAGTGCTTTAAACATTGATATAATCGTATTGATTAACGTTTACTAAATTGTGAAGCTTTACGAGCTTTCTTAAGACCTGGTTTCTTACGTTCAACCATTCTTGGATCACGAGTCAAGAAACCTGCTTTCTTTAATGGACCACGAAAATCAGGGTCTACTTCAAGAAGAGCACGTGCAATTCCTAGACGAATAGCTCCAGCTTGTCCCGAGAAACCACCACCATTTACGTTAACCTTAACGTCGTATTGATTTTCAGTTTCAGTCAAGGTCAATGGTTGCTTCAAATCCTTAACTAAGTTAGGAAAAGGAATGTATTGATCAATATCTTTATTATTAGCGGTAATTTTACCACTACCTGGTACTAAACGAACACGCGCAACAGAATTCTTGCGCCGACCGGTACCTGCATATGCAACTTGTTGTGCCATTATTTAACCTCCTAGATTAATTTGTTAATGTCTAATTCTTCAGGCTTTTGTGCTTCATGCTTGTGATCAGCACCAGCATAAACATGCATCTTCATAAACTCTTGATGACCGAGAGTATTTTTAGGAAGCATACCCTTAACTGACAATTCAACTAATCTAACTGGATTATTAGCCAGCAAGTCTCCAGCTGGAGTGGCTTTTATACCACCACGGTAATCAGAGTGATGGTAATAAATCTTGTCAGTAGCTTTTTTACCCGTTAACTTTAGTTTAGCTGCATTAATAATAATGACATTATCACCAGTGTCAACGTTTGGTGTATATTGAGGCTTGTTCTTACCTCTTAAAATAGTTGCTACTGCAGTTGACAGACGACCTAAAGATACATCTGTTGCGTCAATAACATACCACTTACGTTCAATTTCATTAGGTTTCGCTAATTGTGTAGTACGCAATTTAATTTCCTCCGTTTATACGTTGTTTGAAAACAATAAGATTCCGGGGCCTATCGTGGACAAACATACTTAAATATAATAAGTCTTTTTAATTAAAAAGTCAATATTAATCCCTATCAAGCCTGTACTTTTCCGGTATATTTTCATAAAAAACATGGTACAAAAATAGTCCATTTGCTGGTGCAGTTTCTCTCACCTGTTCTCGATCCTTAGCAGATATTACCCGGGGAATATCATTTACAGGACGTTTACCTCTGCCAATCTCTAATAATATAGCTACTAAAATACGAACCATGTTATAAAGAAATCCTGAACAAATAAAATCAAAGATAATTTCATTATTTCTTTGATCTTTTTGTATATTTACGTAATACATCTTACGCACTTTGTTTTTTATTTGGCCACCACTAGCAGCAAAACTGGTGAAATCATGAGTGCCCAGTAAATCAGTAGCTGCTTTTTTCATTTTTTCTATATTAACTGGATAAGGATAGTGTCCTGTATAGAAACGTTTAAAGGGGTCAACAAATCTATCCAGACTAACACAGTACCGGTACCACTTACCTTTTGCACTATATCTAACATGAAATTTTTCATCAACTACTGCGCAATTTTTAAATATAATATCTAGTGGCATCATTGAATTCAATGCACAAATCATTCTTTCAGGTGGAATTTTTTTGCCTGGATAATCAAAATGAATTACCTGACCTAGTGCATGAACACCAGCATCTGTACGGCCTGAGCCCTCGACAATCACAGTTTTGCCTTTTGTCATTTTATATAATGCAGTTTCAATTGTGCCTTGCACAGTTCTTTGGTGTGGTTGGTACTGAAATCCGTGAAATAGATGACCGTCATAAGAGACCGTCATTTTATATCTTGTTGTCATCAATGTGTCCTAAATACTAATAGAAGTCCTAATAATAAAACAAAATAAAATAAATTTATAAAGTCTACATTAGACCATTTTAAAACTCTAAATTTTGTTCTTCCCTTGTCACCGCGATATCCGCGAGACTCCATTGCGGTTGACAAATCAATTGCTGTTTCCAAAGAATTAATAAATAGCGGTACTAAAAGCGGTGTAATTGCCTTTGCTCTAGTAATTAATCCGCCGTTATTAAAATCTGCACCGCGTGAACGCTGAGCATTCATTATCTTAAAAGTTTCATCAAATAGAGTGGGCACAAAGCGAAGTGCTATTGACATTACAAGTGCTATTTTATCTACTGGAATATGAATCAATTTAAGCGGTTTTAACAGCCATTCTATCGCATCAGCAATCTCGAGTGGCTTAGTTGTAACTGTCATTACTGTTGATATTAAAATAATTACAGTGAAACGAATAAATATAAAAATTGCATTAGTAATGCCGTAACTTGATAAGGCAAAAATAGTCCAGCGCCAGTATACAGTTCCCCCAACAGTAAAAAATAGTTGTAAAAAAGAAGTAAACAAAATTAGCCAAATTAATGGCTTTACTCCATCCCAAAAAATTTTAGGTTTTAGCTTTGTAGCAGCAACTGCAGCTAAACTAAAAATAGTTACTATAAGATATGAAATTAGATTATTAGCCAAAAAGACAAATAAAATAAAGAGAATAGTTGCGAGTAATTTCCCTCGAGGGTCCATTCTATAGACTATCGAATCACCAGCTACATAACGACCAATTAAGATTTTACTCACGCAATCACCCCTTCAAATTATCTTCTATTTCTTTTACTAAACTATTTATATTTAATGGCATTTTTGTAAATTTATAATTAGTTAATTTAGCTGCAAACAAAGAAGCTTTGGGTTCTTCAAGGTGATGCTCTTGCAACCACTTACGATTTTTAAAAATTTCTGTAGGTGTGTCTTGCTTAATAAGTTTACCTTGTTCCATAATTAAAACATTATCAGCATATTTAGCCACATCATCCATATTATGGGTAACTAAAATTACCGTATGTCCGTCTTTTTGGTAATCAGAAAAAAGTGCCATCATTTGTTTACGTGCTTCTGGATCAAGTCCAGCTGCTGGCTCATCCAAACAAAGGATATCTGGTTCATATGCCATTACCCCTGCTATTGCCACTCTCCTCATTTGTCCACCAGAAAGCTCAAATGGTGACCTTTTGCCAATTTCTTCAGATAAACCCACTTTTTTTAGCCAATATTTAGCACTTTCAAGAGCTTTTTTATTGTCATAACCAAAATTTTTAGGACCAAAGGCAATGTCATCTAAAACTGTATTTTCAAACAATTGCGTTTCAGGAAACTGAAAAACCAAACTTACATGTCTTCTTAAATCTTTTAAATTTTTATTTGTAGTTTCTGGTGTTATAGTTGTGCCAGCTATTTCTATTTTTCCTGTTGCAGGTTTAATAAGAGCATTAAAATGCTGCATAAGAGTCGATTTTCCACTCCCAGTATGTCCAATTATTGCATTAAAAGAACCATCTTTTAACTCAAATGAAACATTATCTAAACCTTTTTTTGCCATAGGAGTTTCGGGAGAATAAATGTAGCTTACATTTTTGAATTTAATTGACATAAATAATTAATCAACTCTTTTTCCGAATCTAACTTATCAGGTAATTTTATAGCATCTTGCTGCAATTTTTCTTTAATTTGCTCAAAGAAGGGCACATCTAAGCCTATGCTTTTAAGAAGACTAACCTGACTAAAAACTGTTTTAGTACTTCCTTGTGTAATTAATTTACCATCATTCATTACTAAAACTTGATCAGCCATATTAGCTTCATCAATATCATGAGTAATAGAAATTACAGTCAAGTCATACTTATCTTTCATATCTTGAACAATTGATAATATTTGATTTCTTCCTTCAGGATCGAGCATTGAAGTAGCTTCGTCTAACACAATTATTTTGGGTTTAATAGCTAATATACCAGCAATAGCCACTCTTTGTTTCTGACCACCGGATAAATTTGCAGGCTCAGAGTTGGCATATTCACTCATTCCAACGGCTTTAATTGCTTCCGGAACTATTTTAACCATTTCTGAATGAGGAATGCCACGATTTTCTAAACCAAATGCAACATCATCAGCCACTGTTGCTCCAACAAATTGATTATCAGGATTTTGAAAGACAATACCTACTCTATTGCGAACTTCCCAAACTGTATCGTCCGTTAATTTTATTCCATCTACTTCGATTAAAGGGTTTCCGCTTTCATCAGGTACCAGCAAGCCATTAATTAGGCGGATAATTGTTGATTTACCACTACCATTATGACCAATAATTGAGGTCCATGAACCCCGTTTCACATTGAAACTAATATTGTCTATAGCGGGAGTGTCTGACTCTGGATACGAAAAACTTACATTTTTTATTTTAATAATATTATCATTTGCCATACTCTTACCGTCCTAAAAGTCTGATTCAATTGTACCAAAAATATGGACAATTCTGAATACTGAATGGCACCTTTGCACATCAAAATTATCAGCTACTAAATCAACCAAGTTTATTTAATTCAGAGTCAACTTTAAATATTTTTAAGACATTATCTTATGGTTTTAATACTAAAGCAGAATTAAAAAAGCAAAAAAAATCACCCATGAGGAGGGATAATATAATTATCTAAGCTAGACTAAACTTTCGTCATCATCTTAACGCTTATTCTCACTCTCACGGATAATTCTTAATAGCTATTAAGTTTTGATTATTTGAATTAAACTAATTCTAAAATAACCATTGGAGCTGCATCACCCTTACGAGCTGTAGCAAGCTTCATAATTCTGGTGTATCCACCATTTCTATCTTTGTAACGCGGTGCAATATCGCTAAAAAGCTTTTGCAAAGCTGATTTAACAACAACTGCATCTTTTTCTTCATGAATATCTGCAACCTCATCACGAACAAAGGCAGCTGCTCTTCTTCTTGCAGCCAAATCTCCGCGTTTGCCTAAAGTAATCATCTTTTCGGCGGTTTTGCGAACTTCTTTAGCACGAGCTTCAGTAGTAGTAATGCGTTCCTTCATGATTAATTGAGTAGTCATTTCTCTCAGCATTGCTTTTCTATGTGCACTGTCGCGACCCAATTTACGGTATGCCATCAGTTTACCTCCTTTATTTTTTAAATTAATCTTCTTGACGCAATGATAGTCCCAAGTCAGCTAATTTATTTTTAACTTCTTCCAACGATTTACGTCCTAAATTACGTACACGCATCATATCTGCTTCTGTTTTGTCAGTTAGTTCTTGCAGTGTATTAATACCGGCACGTTTAAGACAATTGTACGAACGAACAGAAAGATCAAGCTCTTCAATTGTCATCTCAAGCTTCTTTTCAGCTGTATCGTCCTCTTTTTCAACCATTACATCATTGAATTTAGTATTTGCATCAGCAGTTTCAAACACTTTAAAGTGTGCAACTAATATTTTTGCTGCGAAACTGAGGGCATCGTTAGGCTTGATTGAACCATCTGTCCAAATCTCTAAAGTGAGCTTGTCAAAATCGTCTCTTTTACCAACACGAGCTGATTCAACCTGGTAATTGACCTTCTTTATTGGAGAAAATAAGGAATCAACAGGAATAACCCCAATTGGCATATCCTCACTCTTGTTGTCACTTGCTGCAACATAGCCGCGACCATTTTTAACAGCAATTTGCATGTGCAAGTGTCCACCGTCAGCAATAGTACAAATATATTGATCAGGATTCAGAATTTGAATATCTGCGTCAGCTTTAAGATCATCGGCGGTTACAGTAGCCGGACCCTCTACGTCAATTTCAATAATCTTTTGTTCATCTGAAAAAGACTTTAATTCAAGTTTCTTAAGGTTCAGGATTATCTTAGCGACATCTTCTCTTACGCCTGGAACGGTTGAGAATTCGTGTAAGACATCATCTATTTGAACGTAAACAAGTCCTGTACCTGGGATAGATGTCAGTAAAACTCTACGTAATGAGTTACCTAAAGTAGTACCAAAGCCTCGTTCAAGTGGTTCAATAACAAATTTACCATAAGACTTTTCTTGGTCCACAACGGTAATATTTGGTTTTTCAAATTCAATCATTACTAGGCCCCTTTCAAAACGCAATGTCCTTCAATAAGAACAAAATTAAACACGACGACGTTTTGGTGGTCTAGAACCATTGTGAGGAACTGGAGTAACATCGCGAATAGCGGTGATTTCAAGTCCAGTCGCTTGTAGCGATCTAATAGCAGATTCACGGCCAGCACCAGGACCCTTAACAGAAACTTCTACATGTTTCATGCCCTGATCCATTGCACTCTTGGCTGCTGCTTCGGCTGCCATTTGTGCTGCAAATGGTGTAGACTTACGACTACCTTTAAAGCCTAATGCACCAGCTGAAGACCAAGCAATTGCATTGCCTTGAACGTCAGTAATCATGACTAAAGTATTGTTAAACGTAGAATGAATATGAGCAACGCCTTTTTCAACGTGCTTCTTCACACGGCGTTTACGTGCTGTTTTAGGCATCAATAAACCTCCTTAAAAATTTTTATTTATTTTTCTTGCTACCCTTGCGTGTACGGGCATTATTCTTGGTATTTTGTCCGCGAACTGGAAGTCCTCTACGGTGACGAATACCACGGTAAGAACCAATATCAATTAACCGCTTGATGTTCATGCTTACTTCTCTACGTAAGTCACCTTCAACACGGTATTTATCAACTTCTGCACGAAGCTTCTCTTGGTCATCTGGAGTCAAATCTTTTGAACGTATGTCTTCAGAAACACCAGCATCCGCACAAATCTTTTGTGCTGTTGGTTCACCAATTCCATAAATATATGTTAATGCAACAACTATTCTTTTATCTCTTGGTAAGTCAACACCAGCAATACGTGCCATAAATTGCACCTCCTATTATTTTAACCTTGACGTTGCTTGTGCTTTGGATTTGCAGAGCAAATAACCATTACACGACCATTTCTTTTAATTATCTTACAATGTTCACACATTGGTTTAACAGATGGTCTAACCTTCATGTTTCCCTCCGTTATTACTTTATAAATCGATAAGTTATTCTACCTTTAGTTAAATCATAAGGAGAAAGTTCAACAGTAACACGGTCTCCAGGCAAAATTCGAATATAATGCATCCTAATCTTACCGGAAACATGTGCTAAAATCACAGCTCCATTTTCCAATTCAACTTTAAACATAGCATTAGGCAGGGTATCAACAACCTTACCCTTCACTTCTATGACATCATCTTTTGCCAAAGCCGTTCCTCCGCATTTAAACAGTCATACTTTGAAATTATAACACGGAAAAGTAAATATACAAATTATTGCTTTTTACTTAAAACCGCATCAACGTTCTTAAAAACTTCTTCAGGCGTTTGTTCACCATTTACAACAGCTAACAAACCTTTTTTCTCGTAAAAGTCTTTCAGCGGTGTGTTCATCTTTTCGTTTACTTCTAAACGATTTTTTACTACTTCAGGTTTGTCATCTTCACGTTGGTAAAATTCATGCCCACCACAACGATCACAAGTATCCTTAACTTTAGGCATCTTTGTAATTTTATTATATGTTGCACCACAGTTTTTACACATAAAACGTGCTGATAAACGTTTTATCAAAGTTTCTTCTTTAACTTCGAGTGAAATTACATTTGTTAATTGCTTATTCATGCGCTTAGCAATATCTTCGAAAAGTTCCGCTTGAACAATTGTCCGGGGAAAACCATCTAAAATATACCCTTCATTAATATCGGGCTGACCTAAACGTTCTTCAACTAACTTGGCAGTAACTTCATCTGGTACCAAATTACCTTTATCAATGTAACTTTTGGCTTCAAGACCAACTTTAGTCTCATTAGCCATTGCTTCTCTAAACATATCCCCAGTTGAGATATGAGTTAGATGGTATTTGTCGACAATTTGTTCTGATACCGTACCTTTGCCAGCACCAGGCAAACCTAAAAGAAATATATTAATCATTTATCCGTTCCTATCTGATGAATCCAACGTATTCTCTCTTCATTAACAATCCGTTAATTTGACGAGATAGTTCCAAGACGACACCAATAACGATTAAAAGACTGGTACCGCCTAATCCAATTGAACTTGGTAAATCCCAAAAATTAGTAGCAAGTTGTGGCAATAATGCTACAAGTCCTAAAAATACAGAACCTACAGTTGATAATCTAATTAAGACCTTTGATACGTAATCTTGTGTATCTTTGCCGGGCCAAACACTCGGAATGTACGCACCTTGTTTTTGCAAATTCTTAGCCAGCTTCTCAGGATTAACCTGAACAAAAGCGTAGAAGAACGTAAACAAGATGATTAAAACTGTATAGATTATGACTCCCGGTGTAGTTTGCATACTAAATATGTTGGTCATTATTTTATACCATTGTTGGTCACCCTGAGATTTCTGAAAGGCCATCAAAATTGTTGCCGGTGTAATAATAAATGAACTAGCAAAAATGACTGGAATAACGCCAGAAACATTAACCTTTAATGGCAAAAAACTTTCAGAGCCACTAATAGTTGCCCGTCTTGTGTATTGTATTGGAATCCGGCGATCTGCCTGTTCTACCCATGTAACTAATTGAGTTACGATAAGTATTGCAATGATAATCGCGATGAAGAACAAAATCCCTTGCCAACGATCACTAGCATTATTATTGATAACTCCATCTTTATAAAGTTGCCACAAGCCACGGGGTAACCGAGCTATAATACCAGCAAAAATAATTACTGAAACTCCGTTGCCTAAACCTTTATCAGTAATCTCATCACCAAGCCAAGTCAAAAGCATCGTTCCTGCCGTCATAATTATTGCAATTTCACCATAAGACTGCCAATTCTGTGACTTAACTAGACCCATTTGTGTTAGTGCATTGAAGCCAATTGTAATTCCGAGACTTTGAATTAATGCCACAAACAAAGCAAGCCAACGAGTTATGTTATTAGTCTTACGGCGTCCAACTTCACCTTGCTTACCCCACTCTACCAATGTAGGTACAATATCCATCTGCAACAATTGAATAACAATTTGCGCGGTTATATAAGGGGAAACACCTAATGAGAAAATTGAATAATTATCTAGTCCACCACCAGAAACAGTATCCAGCATTGGAACTAAACCAGTTTGTGCAACTTGAGTAATCGCTTTTGCGTTGACACCTGGAACAGTAATATTCGCTCCAATTCGGTATATCAAAAGAATAAAGAGTGTAAAATAAATTTTATTTCTTATTTCTTTATCCTTAAAGGCGTTCTTCAAGGTCGAAAACATTAGATCACCTCAACAGATCCGCCAGCAGACTCTACTGCTTTTTTAGCAGCGGCGGAAACTTTGTTAATCTTTACGTTTAATTTAACTTTTAACTCACCTTCAGCAAGCAATTTAACGCCTGATAATTCTTTCTTTACCAAGCCTTTTTCCTTGAGATTGGCAACAGTAACTTCGCTGCCCTCCTTAAACTTGTTCAAGTCATCTAAGTTAATGATTGCATACTCCTTGCGGTTAACGTTCTTAAATCCACGTTTTGGCATGGTTCTGAATAATGGCATTTGACCACCTTCAAAACCTAGACGGGTATGACCGCCTTGACGAGACAATTGTCCCTTTTGGCCACGTCCAGAAGTTTTTCCAAAACCACTTGAAGTACCACGACCAACACGTTTTCTTGTATTGCGTGACCCCTCAGCAGCATGTAATTCATGAAGCTTCATTAATTTGGCACCTCCTCAATTAACTATTTATTAATTTCTTCAACTGAAATCAGGTGGGCGATTTTCATTAATGCCCCACGAGTTGCAGCATTGTCTGGTAAAGTAGCTGTACTATTAATCCTACCTAAACCAAGAGCTTTCACAACTTTTCTTTGGTCAGGCAGACGGTGTGCAGCACTTCTAATTAAAGTAACTTTTAATTCAGTCATTTATCCAGTCTCCCTAATCTAGTTCAGCGTGACGAAGCTTTTCAACATCTTCACTTGTTCTAAGTTTCTTCAATCCATCTATTGTCGCACGAACAACATTAATAGGAGTATTAGAACCAAGTGATTTAGAAGTAACATCCGCAATACCAGCCATATCCATAACGATACGAACGGCACCACCAGCAGCAACACCTGAACCAGCTGGAGCAGGTTTGATCATAATACTGCCTGAGCCATAATGACCGATTACTTCATGAGGAATAGTAGTACCAACCTTAGGAACCTTGATCATATTCTTTTTACCAGCTTCAACGGCCTTACGGATTGCTTCTGGAACTTCTTGAGCTTTACCAGTACCAAAGCCTACACGACCTTTTTTGTCGCCAACAATTACCAGAGCAGCAAATCTCATTCGTTGACCACCTTTGACAACCTTGGTGACACGATTAATTGCTACTAACTGATCTTCAATGTCGTCTTTATTTCTGCGATTATTGCGAGAATCGTTGCGGTTTGCCATGTATTTATCTCCTTTCCTAGAACTCTAATCCGTTTTCACGAGCGGCGTCTGCCAATGCTGAAATACGGCCGTGGTATAAATAACCACTTCTATCAAACACTACGCTAGTAATGTTTTTCGCTTTGGCTGCTTCGGCAATACCTTTACCAACAGCTTGAGCTTGTTCTACTTTAGTCTGATCTTTAGATACAGAATCGTCTAAAGTTGAGGCACTTGCTAGCGTTACACCCGCTACGTCATCAATTAATTGAGCGTAGATGTTTTTGTTTGAACGGAAAACGCTTAAGCGTGGGCGCTCAGCAGTACCAGAAATTTTGCTACGAATACGTTTATGACGCTTTAAGCGCAATTTGTTCTTATCTGGTTTTGAAATCACAATTTCACCTCAAAAATTTATTTACTATTTACCAGTTTTACCTTCCTTACGACGTACATATTCATCAGTATAACGAATACCCTTACCTTTATAAGGTTCTGGTGGACGTACATCGCGAATTTCAGCAGCAAATTGTCCAACATTTTGCTTAGAAATTCCTTCTACTTCAATATCAGTTGCAGAAGTAGTTTTTACTGACACACCTTCTGGTGCAGTCATTACAACTGGGTGAGAATAACCAACATTCAAAGTCAATTTGTTACCTTGTGCTGTAGCACGATAACCAACACCAATTAATTTTAATGTCTTCTTGTAACCATCAACTACACCTTCAACCATTGAAGCTAAATTGGCTCTTTCAGTTCCATGAAGTGCTTTATCACTTTCACTTGAACGAGAAAAGTTAATCTTACCATCTTCTTGTTTAAATGTAATTTTTGGATCAAAATATCTGGTTAGTTCACCCTTAGGTCCTTTAACAGTGATATTGTCACCTTTTTTAGTAACAGTGACACTATCAGGGACTTCAATTGTTTTTAAACCGATACGGCTCATTGATTGCTCTCCTTTCTGTCAGAATTACCAAACATAGGCGATAACTTCGCCACCAACATCTTTTTGTCTTGCTTCTTTATCAGTTATCACACCTGCAGAAGTAGAGACGATGGCGATACCTAAGCCATTAAGTACTTTAGGTAAATTTTCAGCGCTAACATAATTTCTAAGACCTGGCTTAGAAATTCTCTTTAAACCCGAAATGACACGTTCTCCATCAGGACCATATTTCAAGAAAATCTTAATCATACCCTGTTTATTGTCATCGGTAACTTCGTAATCACGGATGAAGCCTTCGCGTTTCAAAATTTCTGAAATAGATTTTTTAATGTTTGATGCAGGAACTTCAACAGAATTATGTTTTGCCATGTTAGCATTTCTAATTCTAGTCAAGTAGTCTGCGATCGGATCTGTCATGACCATTTATGCTATCCTCCAATCCGTATTACCAACTAGCCTTTTTCAGGCCTGGGATTTGACCTTTGTGAGCTAAATCTTTCAAGCAAATACGGCATAAGCCAAACTTACGATAGACGGAGCGTGGACGACCACATCTCTCGCAACGTGTATATTCACGTGAAGAAAATTTAGCAGGACGATGATTTCTAATTTTTTGTGATGTCTTAGCCATTAATGTCCTCCATTATTTTGCAAACGGCATACCAAATTGACCTAGAAGCTCGCGAGCTTCTTCATCTGTATTGGCAGTAGTAACGATAACAACATCTAAACCCCTAGTTCTATTAACCTTATCAAAGTCAATCTCTGGGAAAATCAATTGTTCCTTAATACCTAAAGTGTAGTTACCACGACCATCAAATGAACGGCTTGATACACCGCGGAAGTCGCGAACACGAGGAAGTGAAACACTGATTAACTTATATAAGAAATCGTACATTCTATCTCCTCTAAGTGTTACCTTAGCACCGATAGACATACCCTCACGCAAGCGGAAATTAGCAATTGACTTTTTAGCTTTGGTAACCAATGGTTTTTGACCTGAGATTAAAGTCAATTCTTCTACAGCTTCGTCTAAGTTTTTAGCATTAGAAACAGCATCTCCAACACCCATGTTCAAAACTATTTTTTCAATCTTTGGTACTTGCATAACTGAGCTGTAATCAAACTTTTCTTGCAATGCAGGAACAATTTTTTCTTTATATTCTTGAGCTAAATAATTTGCCATTTGTGTCCTCCCTTCTACTACTTAGTTTCTTCTTTTTTGTCATTAGTTTTGCCTTCTGACTTAGCAATGACCTTAACGTTTGATGCATGAATTGAACCTTCAGATTCAACTACACCACCATTAGCGTTAGTCTGAGAAGGTTTTTGATGTTTCTTGATCTTATTAACGCCTTTAACAACTACACGGTTTTTCTTAACGTTAACGGATAAAACAATACCTTCTTTACCTTTGTCTTTTCCGGTAATAACTTTTACTTTGTCACCAGTTTTAACAAACATCAGTGCACCTCACTTATTATAAGACTTCAGGAGCAAGAGAGACGATTTTCATAAAGTCGTGCTCACGTAGCTCACGTGCAACAGGCCCAAAGATACGAGTACCGCGTGGGCTCTTATCTGCATTGATAACTACACCAGCATTTTCATCAAATTTGATGTATGATCCGTCTTCACGACGTGCGCCTGATTTTGTTCTAACAATGACGGCCTTGACAACGTCACCTTTTTTGACAACGCCACCTGGTGTTGCTTGTTTAACAGTTGCAACCACAATATCACCAATGTTACCAGTCTTACGTCTTGATCCACCCAAGACTCTAATAACTAAAAGTTCTCTGGCACCTGAGTTATCAGCAACCTTCAAACGGGATTCATTTTGAATCACTATATAATCCTCCCCTCACTAAATCCGCAAAATTAAACAGATTTTTTAACAATTTTAACTAAACGAAAGCGCTTTGTACGAGATAATGGACGAGTTTCCATGATACGAACAGTATCGCCAACTTTAGCTTCATTTTTATCATCTTGTGCGTAGTATTTCTTTGAATATCTAATACGCTTCTTATAAACAGGGTGATTCTTATAAGTATCAACAACTACAGTGATAGTCTTGTCATTCTTATCAGAAATTACTTGGCCTTGATATACGTGACGATGATTTCTTTCGATTGATTCGCTCAAGTTAATAACTCCCTTCCACTAATCTTTTTCCAATGCTTTTTCGCTAAGAATTGTTTTAATTCTAGCAATATTTTTACGAACTTTGCCTAGGCGAGCGGTATTTTCTAATTGACCCGTTGCTTGTTGAAAACGCAAATTAAAGAGTTCTTCTTTATATTGCTTTTCCTTATCTAACATTTGATCAGTGGTTAATGCTCTGATATCTTTAGCCTTCATTAGAATTGCCACCTACTTCCGAACTTTTAGTCACAAATTTACATTTAATTGGTAACTTAGTTGCAGCAAGTCTTAATGCTTCACGAGCTGTTGTTTCACTAACGCCACCAATTTCAAACATAATCTTTTCTCTCTTAACTACAGCTACCCAGCCTGCAGGTGCACCTTTACCAGAACCCATACGTACACCAACACCTTTAGCAGTGTATGACTTTTGAGGAAAAATTCTAATCCAAACCTTACCGCCACGCTTCATGTAACGAGTCATTGCAACACGAGCAGCTTCGATTTGTTGTGTAGTAATCCAGTGAGATTCAAGGGCTTGTAATCCATATTCACCAAAGGCAATAGTTTTACCACCCTTAGCAGCACCACGCATCTTACCACGAAACTCACGACGGTGTTTTACCCTTTTTGGTACTAGAGGCATTATTTGTTTCCTCCCTTCGCAGCTTTTTCGGGCTTCTTACTTTTAGAAGGTAAGATTTCACCCCGGTTAATCCATACTTGAACACCAATTTCACCATATGTAGTGTAGGCATTTACCCAAGCATAATCAATATCAGCTCTTAAAGTTTGTAATGGAACACGACCTTCTGTGTGCCATTCTCTTCTTGCCATGTCAGCACCGTTTAAACGACCAGATGTTTGTACTCTGATTCCCTTAGCACCGGCACGCATAGTTCTTTGAGTAGCTTGACGAGTAGCACGTCTAAAAGCAATACGAGCTTCAAGTTGACTAGCGATACTTTCAGCTACCAATTTGGCATCAAGATCTGGTTTCTTGATTTCAACAATATTAACGTGGACTTGCTTCTTAGTCAAAGCATTTAATTCTTTTCTCAATGCTTCAACTTCAGAACCACCTTTACCAATTACCATACCTGGTTTAGAAGTATTTATTGATACGTTGATTCTATTAGCTGCACGTTCAATTTCAACAGTAGAAACAGAGGCATTCTTCAACTTCTTATCAATGAATTTTCTGATACGCAGGTCTTCATTTAAGGTTTCTTTGTATCCTCTGTCAGCATACCATTTAGATTCCCAGTCACGAATTACGCCGAGACGAAAACCATTTGGGTTAATTTTCTGACCCATTAATATACCTCCCTTAATCGTTCTTTTCTGACACTACTACAACTACATGACTAGTTCTCTTATTAATAGGAGAAGCCATACCTTTGGCACGTGGTCTAAATCTCTTTAAAGTTGCTCCTTCATTTACGTATGCTTCAGATACATAAAGATTGGCACTTTCAAGATCGTAATTGTGTTCTGCATTTGCAATTGCTGAGCGTAAAACTTTTTCAACGATTGGGGAAGCAGCTCTAGGTGTGAATTGCAAGATGGCCAATGCTTCAGCAACGTCTTTGCCACGAATCAAATCAACAACTAAACGTGCTTTTCTTGGAGCAATACGAACTGTTCTTGCTTCCGCCCTAGCTGAACTAACTTGTTCTGCCATTTAAGTGTTTCTCCTTTCTTTATTTTGCAGTAGCCTTGTCATCAGATGTCTTATGTCCACGGAAAGTTCTCGTTGGAACAAATTCACCTAACTTATGACCAACCATATCCTCAGTAATATATACTGGAACATGCTTTCTACCATCGTAAACAGCTATAGTCAAACCAACAAAAGAAGGAAAAATAGTTGAACGACGTGACCAAGTTTTAATAACCTGTTTTTTATCTGTATCTGCCTGTGCATCAACTTTCTTTAATAAGGATGCATCAGCAAAAGGCCCTTTTTTAATACTACGGCTCATTAAATTACCCTCCTTCTATTATTTGCTACCTTTACGGTGACGAACAATTAGCTTCTCACTGGCTCTCTTACTATTTCTAGTCTTGATACCACGAGCTTTCTTGCCCCATGGAGTCATTGGTTGTGGACGACCTACAGGAGCTTTACCTTCACCACCACCATGTGGGTGATCGTTAGGGTTCATTACAGAACCACGAGATTGTGGACGTCTGCCTAACCAGCGACTACGTCCAGCTTTACCTAATTGAATTAATGAATGTTGTTCATTACCAACAACACCAATAGTTGCACGACAAACTGATAAAATCTTACGAACTTCACCACTTTGTAATTTAACTAAAGTATATTTACCATCATTACCCAAAACTTGAGCACTGGCCCCAGCACTTCTAACAAGCTGACCACCTTTACCAGGTCTTAATTCAATATTGTGAATTGATGTACCAGTTGGAATGTTCTTTAATGGTAAAGCGTTTCCTGGCTTAATATCTGCATTTGCACCGGATTCTACCACATCACCAACCGTTAAACCTTTAGGTGCTAAGATATAAGCCTTAATACCATCAGTATAGTGAAGAAGCGCAATGTTAGCAGTTCTGTTTGGATCGTATTCGATTGCCTTAACTACGGCTTTAGCGTTATCTTTATTGCGTTTAAAATCAATAATACGGTACTTTTGCTTATGTCCACCACCACGGTGTCTGCTAGTAATATGACCATAAGAGTTACGACCTGCAGTGTGTGATTGTGACTCAAGTAAAGTACGCTCTGGCTTGCTCTTAGTAATTTCAGCAAAGTCAGAAGTAGTCATATTACGGCGACCATTTGTGGTTGGCTTATAAATTTTAATAGCCAATTGACTGACCTCCTATTACTTATTTTCTTCTTTATTATCGTTATCGTCTTTGAAAATTTTGATGTCATTTGAATCTTCAGTTAAGGTGACGATTGCTTTACGTGTCCGAGCAGTTTTACCTGAATAACGACCAACACGCTTATCCTTACCACGGACATTCATGATATTAACTTTTTTGACCTTAACATCAAAAATTTCTTCAACAGCATCACGAACTTGAGTCTTGGTTGCAGTTAAAAGCACGTTGAAAGTGTATTTCTTATCATCCATTAAGTTCGTTGACTTTTCAGTAATGACAGGTCTTAAAATGATATCGTGTGCACTCATTTCGTCGAAGCCCCCTCAACATTCTTTTCTATCTTTTCAATAGCTTCTTTTGTCAAGATTAATTTGTCATAGTTGACAACATCTTCTACATTCAAGCCATTTGCAGTGATAACCTTAACTTTTGTCAAATTCCTAGCTGAGTATTGAATATTTTTATCTTCAGAAACAACTAAAACTTTGCCTTCAACCTTTAAGTCGTCCAAGATTGACTTAAACTCTTTTGTTTTAGGAGCTGACATAGTCAATTGATCTAAAACAATCAAATCTTTATCAATCAATTTTTGGGAAAGAACAGACTTGATAGCCAAGCGCCGTTGCTTTCTTGGCATTGAGTATGCATAAGAACGTGGAGTTGGTCCAAAAACAACACCACCGCCGCGCCATTGTGGTGAACGGATAGACCCTTGACGAGCACGTCCAGTACCCTTTTGTTTCCAAGGCTTCTTACCTCCACCGCGAACAGCAGATCTATTTTTAACCTTCGAGGTTCCTTGACGTCTGCCAGCTCTTTGTCTGATAATTGCGTCAAAAACTACGCTTTCATTTGGTTTAATACCAAATACTTCATCATTTAAAGTAACTTCACCAGCATCTTTGCCTTTTTGATCAATAACTTTTAAATTAGCCATTCTAGTCCTCCTTCCTATTTATTATTTTTTACAGCAGATCTAACAGTAAGCAATGAATTCTTAGCGCCAGGAACATTGCCTTTAATTAACAAAACATTCTTATCTGCTACAACTTTTTCAATTACTAAGTTTTCAATGGTAACTTTCTTCATTCCCATGTGACCTGGCAGACGTTTGCCTTTAGGCACACGGTTAATGATTGAACCCATTGAACCAGGAATTCTATGGTATCTTGAACCGTGAGTTTCTGGTCCACGTGATTGGCCCCAACGTTTAATGTTACCTTGGTATCCATGACCTCTTGTAGTACCAGTGACGTCAACTACGTCACCTTCCTTAAATGTGTCCACAGTAACTTCTGAGCCGACTTCGTAGTCCTTAAGCTCAACTCCGCGGATTTCACGTATGAAGCGCTTAGGCGAAGTCTTTGCTTTTGCAGCATGACCTTTTTCTGGTTTGTTGCTCAAAACTTCACGCTTATCTTGATATCCTAATTGAACTGCTTCGTAGCCGTCTGACTCAACTGTCTTAACTTGCATAACTACGTTAGGCGTTGCTTCAACAACAGTTACAGGCACGAGGATACCATCTTTAGTGAAGATTTGGGTCATACCAACTTTTCTTCCTAAGATTCCTTTGGTCATGATTACACCTCTTTCTTTTTAAAATTAAAGTTTAATTTCGATGTCAACACCGCTTGGTAAATCAAGCTTCATTAAAGAGTCAACAGTTTTAGGTGTTGGATTTAAAATATCGATTAACCGCTTATGCGTACGAATTTCAAATTGTTCACGTGAATCTTTGTTCTTGTGTGGTGAACGTAAAACAGTGAACAATACCCTTTCTGTTGGCAATGGAACTGGACCTGAAATCTCAGCTCCAGTTCTCTTTGCAGTAGCTACAATTTTAGCAGCTGATTCATCGAGAATACCATGTTCGTATGACTTAAGTCTGATACGAATTGATTGACTTGCCATTAAATTACCTCCTCAACGTCTTCTTTAAAAGATGACTAGCTTCCACAAAAATTACCGGCACTACCTCTGTGGCAATGCAGCCTGGTGTGCCGCAACCTTTTGTATCAATGCTTTACAACAAAATGCGCTTTAGGGCAGAATAATCCCTAGACGCACAAAAAATAGTATAACCGTTTTAAGCTTAATTATCAAGGATTAAAGGAACTTTTTTCATCTTTTAGAACGGAAAAATACAATTTTTATACTTTTTTAAATAAAATCCGAAATTTTATGTTTAAGAAGTCTACTACAAACAGAAAAATTTTCAAATAATTTATTCAGAAACGAAATTTTTGATTGTTATACTTTTTTTACGTAATTTCATAATTTTGAGAACAATATTTTCTTATGGTGAAATTTTTGATAAAAAAAGAGCCACTGGCTTTACCAATAGCTCGATTTTTATAGTTAATAACTTGTTTTTATATTATTAATTATTGAAAATTATTCAGCGTTACCGCCACGTTTTTTGATGATATCCTCTTGAATAGACTTAGGAGTTGGTGAGTAATGATCAAAGACCATCGTAAATGTACCACGGCCTTGAGTTGAAGAACGTAAGGTGGTAGCATAACCAAACATTTCTGCCAGAGGAACCATTGAATTCAACACTTTAGCGCCGGCACGATCTTGCATGTTATCCATTGTACCACGACGAGCAGTAATTGAACCCATTACGTCACCTAAGTAATCTTCAGGTGTGATAACTTGAACCTTCATAATAGGTTCAAGGATAACTGCACCAGCCTTAGGAGCAGCATTTCTCAATGCCAATGATGCAGCAACTTTGAAGGCAGCTTCAGAAGAGTCGACTTCGTGGTAACTACCGTCATAAAGTTTAGCTTTTACATCAATCAGTGGGTAACCTGCCAAGATGCCGTTCTTCATAGATTCTTGCAAACCAGCATCAACAGCAGGGATAAATTCACGAGGAACAACACCACCAACAATGGCGTCTTCAAATTCGTAACCTTTTCCTCTTTCATTTGGTGTAAATTCAATCCAAACGTCACCATATTGACCTTTACCACCTGATTGACGCACAAATTTACCTTGTGCTTTAGCAGGCTTAGTGAAGGTTTCACGGTAAGCAACTTGTGGTTCACCAATCTTAGCTTCAACGTGGAATTCACGCTTCATACGTTCAACCATGATTTGCAGGTGTAATTCACCCATTCCGGAAATCAAAGTTTGACCTGTTTCAGCGTTTGTTTCTGCTCTAAAGGTTGGATCCTCTTCAGTTAATTTTTGCAAAGCAACATCAAGTTTGTCACGGTCAGCTTTTGATTCTGGCTCAATTGAAACTTGAATAACCGGATCTGGAACTTCCAAACTTTCCAAAATTAATGGGTGATCAGGATCAGTTAGTGAATCACCGGTAGTAGTATTCTTTAAACCGATAGCACCAGCAATATCACCGGAGAATACTTCAGAAATTTCACTTCGTGAGTTAGCATGCATTTGCAACAAACGACCAACACGTTCACGACTATTCTTAGAAGCATTCAAAACATATGAACCTGATTCAAGTGAACCAGTGTAAACACGAATATAAGTCAAACGACCAACAAATGGATCAGTAGCAATCTTAAACGCCAAAGCGGAAAATGGCTTTTCATCTCCAGCAACTAATTCAACTTCTTCACCAGTTTTTGGATCATGAGCAACATAAGGCTTAACATCTAACGGAGATGGTAAGTAATCAACAACACCATCAAGCATCATCTGTACACCCTTGTTCTTAAAAGCTGAGCCTGCAAATACAGGGAAAATCTTCAAGTCCAATGTAGCTTTACGAATAGCAGCTTTTAATTCATCAACGGAAATCTCATCACCATTAAGGTATTTTTCCATGATGTCATCATCAACATCAGCTACTTGTTCAATTAATTCGGAGCGACGTTTTTCAGCTTCTTCTTTGTATTCATCAGGAACAGGAATAGTATCCCATTTGGAGCCAAGCTTATCTTCATCATAAACATCAGCTACCATGTCAAGTAAGTCAATAACACCTTCAAAGCTTTCAGCAGAACCAATTGGCATTTGCACAGCTAGAGCATTGGCATTTAAACGTTCGTGCAAAGACTTAACAGATTTGTCAAAGTCTGCTCCAATCTTATCCATTTTGTTTACAAAAACAATTCGAGGAACACCGTAAGTTTCAGCCTGGCGCCAAACATTTTCAGTTTGAGGTTCCACACCAGCTTGAGCGTCAAGAACAGTTACGGCACCATCGAGAACACGCAAGGAACGTTCAACTTCGATAGTGAAGTCAACGTGTCCAGGGGTATCGATAATGTTAATTCTGTAATCTTTCCATTGTGCAGTAGTAGCTGCAGAAGTAATAGTGATACCACGTTCTTTTTCTTCATCCATCCAGTCCATTTGTGAATCACCCTCATGGGTTTCACCAATTTTATGGATCTTACCAGTGTAATAAAGAATACGCTCTGTTGTGGTAGTCTTACCCGCATCAATGTGGGCCATAATACCAATGTTACGTGTTTTTTCTAATGGAAATTCACGCTTATTAGCCATAGATTTTTTCCTTTCCCTAAAAAATTAGAAACGATAGTGTGCAAATGCACGGTTAGCTTCAGCCATACGGTGAACATCTTCACGCTTTTTAACAGCTGAGCCAGTATTGTTTGAAGCATCAATAATTTCGTTAGCCAAGCGTTCATCCATAGTATGTTCATTACGTAAACGAGCGTAAGAAACTAACCATCTTAAACCTAAAGTAGTTCTTCTTTCAGGACGAACTTCAACTGGAATCTGATAGTTTGAACCACCAATACGGCGAGCTCTAACTTCCAAAACAGGCATAATATTATTCATAGCTTCTTCAAAAACATCAAGTGGTTCTTTGCCGGTCTTTTCTTTAACAATGTCAAAAGCATCATAAAGAATGGATGAAGCCTTAGCTCTTTTACCATCGATCATTAAGTGGTTGATCAACTTAGTTACAAGCTTTGAATTATATACTGGATCCGCTAAAATATCTCTTTTAGCTACATGTCCTTTTCTAGGCATTATTTAACTCCTCCTTAATCTTTCTTGGCACCGTATTTGGAACGTCCTTGCTTTCTGCCTTCAACACCAGCAGTATCAAGAGCACCACGAATAATATGGTAACGAACACCAGGAAGGTCCTTTACACGACCACCACGAATTAACACAACAGAGTGTTCCTGTAAATTATGGCCTTCACCTGGAATATAAGCAGTTACTTCAATCAGGTTAGAAAGACGAACACGAGCATACTTCCGCAAAGCTGAGTTTGGCTTCTTTGGTGTCATAGTGCCGACACGAGTTGCAACTCCACGCATTTGGGGCGCTGGGTTAGCTACTAATTCTTTCTTCATACTGTTGTAGCCATAGCTTAAAGCTGGTGACTTTGATTTAGTCGTCTTAGTATGACGGCCTTTTCTTACCAATTGGTTAATGGTTGGCATTAAATTTTCCTCCTAAAAAAATTCATTATTTTGTTCACACATCCAGGAGTTTCTTTTTTAAGTCCCAGATAATCATCAAAATACACATTGACTATTGTACTCGCTTGTCGCAAAAAAGCAAATTATTTTTACTAATTGAAAAGCAGATGATATTTTTTGCGTATTTGATTTAAGCGAGGTAAACATATGAAATGGATTTTTGGAATCAGCAATTTTTTGATTGGTACATGCCTAGCTTCTCATGCATGTGTAATTATCGAAAGACTCGGCAAAGAAGACTTTATCTTCAGCCGCTCAAAATGCACTAATTGTAATCAACAACTGTGCTTGTTAGATGAAATACCTTTAATTTCCTATTTAATACTTAAAGGTCGTTGCCGTTATTGTAAAATTCACATCCCCTGTGAATATTTTTTAACAGAATTTTTAGGCGGTTTCGCTTTTTATAAAATTGATTTTAGCAGCATACATGATATTTGTACGGCGATTGTTTTGTTTAGTCTTCTACTAGCTGCTATCAGCGATTATCAGGTCCAGGAATTCGATATTACACTGGTACTGCCTGCACTTATTATTTCGCTTCAACATATAATGAATAATTTTTATAGAATTAGCACTACTGATCTCATAGAATTTTTACCTATTTTTTTGTTTTTTCTTTTTGAGACAGTTAGAAAAAAATGTGGTAGTGGAGACTTAATAGTCTACCTAATCTTATCTTTCTACTTTAACTCCCAATTCGCCAATTTAACTTTTTTAACTGCTTCAATAGCTCTGCTTATTGTTTTTTTAGGCAGTAAAATGAGCAAAAAGGAGCCAGTTGCTTTTATTCCTTTTATTTATATTGGATTAATCATTCAACTTTTGTGCAAATAAAAAGCTGGGATCCATAGAAAATGAGATAGCAGCTTTTATAAACTAGTAAAAATAATTTTATCATGTAAGTATTAGTTGTATCTTGCCATCAGGTTTTGAAAACTAGGCAGCAGTACTATGGCTATAACAACTCCGACTACTCCTTGAATTGTATTGGTAAAAAGACTGGCAAGTCCTGCAGCCCAAGTATAAAGAACTGTATTAGTGATAAAATAGCCACCTACCATAAAGAATACTCCTATAGCTCCGGCGACAGCACCTTTGACTAATTGATTTTTTAAATTCCAGTATTTAAAGACTAAACCAACAAAAAAACCTTCTAAACCATGGACAACAAGAGAAAATAACATGAACTGCCCATATCCACCAAGAAGATCAAGTAAAAATCCAGAAAGACCTCCAACTATACCTCCGGCCATTGGACCGTATAAAAGCGCCACTATATAAATAATTGCATCACATAAATTAATATTTCCATGAGTCAAGGGCATAGGAATAATAAAAATTCGACTAACCACGACGTTAATCGCTGTTAGTAATGCCAATAATACAAGTCTTTTTAAAGAAAAATCATTTTCTCTCAACTTCTACATCCCCCCTCATAATTTTTCTGATTATAACATTTTCTAATAAAAATATCACTAATAATTCATAAAATTTCAAGCAAAAAAACTGTCCCGTTAGAAATTTCTAACGGAACAGTTTTTTAATTAAATTAGATTATGATTCCTTAGCTTGGTCTGCTTCCTTCATCTTTTTCTCAATATCAGCAATTGAATAAACAGATTTAGGTTTCTTTACATCTGACTCAGGTTCCATATCACGATAAATCGGAAGACCAGTACCAGCTGGAATTATCTTACCAATAATAACATTTTCTTTTAATCCAAGTAGCGGATCATTCTTTCCTCTGATAGAAGCATCAGTTAGAACACGAGTTGTTTCCTGGAAGGAAGCGGCTGACAAGAAACTGTTGGTTTCAAGAGCGGCTTTAGTAATACCCAAAATTACACTTTGTGCAGTTGCAGGAATACCACCAGAAATAATCACAGCCTTGTTACGTTCCTTAAACTGATTGATATCCATTACCTCACCAGGTAAAAGATCAGTTTCTCCAGGATCGAGTACACGAACTTTTTGCAACATTTGTCTAGTTAATACTTCAACGTGCTTATCAGAAATATCAACACCTTGCATCCTGTATGCTTTTTGGACTTCGACCAAAATATACTCTTCAGTAGTTAATGTATCAGTAACCTGAATTAATTCTTTCGGATCAATAGATCCAAGAGTCAACTTGTCACCGCGATGAACTTCGTCACCCTCAGCAACAGCTACCGAAGCAGTATAAGGCACGCTGTAACTTCTAGTATCGATCTTACCCTTAACAGTAATTTCACGAGTATGTTCAGCAGGATTTTCCTGAATTGAATCAATTACTCCATCTACTTCAGAAATTATCGCACGACCCTTAGGATTACGAGCTTCAAACAATTCCTGCACACGAGGAAGACCTTGCGTAATATCTTCAGCACCGGCAACACCACCATTGTGGAAAGTACGTAAAGTAAGCTGAGTACCAGGCTCACCAATAGATTGAGCAGCAACTGTACCAACTGCTTCACCAACTTCGACTTCTTCTCCAGTGGCAAGGTTCATACCGTAACACTTGCGACAAACTCCATGTGGTGTATCACAAGTTAGGATCGAACGGATCTTCACGTTAGTTACACCAGCATCACAAATCTGGTGTGCTAAGTTTTCATCCATCATGACATTGCGACCAACAATTGTAGCACCAGTCTTTGGATCCTTCACTGTTTCGGCAGTAAAGCGACCAAGTAAACGATCATAGAGCGGTTCAATTAATTCGTCACCCTCCATAATTGCATGAACATTAATGCCACGGTCAGTCCCACAGTCATCATCACGAATAATAACATCCTGTGCAACGTCTACTAGACGACGAGTCAAGTAGCCAGACTGAGCAGTCTTCAAGGCGGTATCGGTCATTCCCTTACGAGCACCATGAGTAGACATGAATAATTCTAGAACTGACAAACCTTCCTTAAAGTTAGAAGTAACTGGAATTTCGAACAATCCACCGTTTGGTGTAGCCATCAAGCCACGCATACCGGCAAGTTGTGTAAAGTTGGAAATGTTACCACGAGCTCCTGAATCGGCCATGATAGTAATAGGATTACGTGGGTCATAAATCTGGGCAATTTCATCTTGAACCTGATCTTTACAATCATTCCAAATGCTAATTACCCGGTCGTGTCTCTCATCTTCAGTGATTAAACCACGTCTAAACTGTTTAGACACAACATCAACTTGTTTATGGGCTTTAGCAACTTTTTCATCTTTATCTTGAATTTCAGGAACATCAGTCATGCCGATTGTAATACCAGAAGTAGTTGAACTGGTATAACCTAAAGTCTTTAAGTCATCAAGATATTCAGACGTTCTTTGAACCTTATAATATTTATAAATTGTAGCAATTGAATCAGACAGGAATGATTTCTTAAAAGGTGTAGAAATCAAATCACTTGCGACACTATCAATTTTTTCATGAATATCTTCGCCCGGTTCCAAGAAATACTTGGAAGCAAGTGGGTTATTTAAATTTTCCTCAGTTGGCTCATTAACATAGAAATAATCGTCTGGGAAAATCTGATTGAAGATGATTCGACCATAAGTAGTGACAAAAATACCATGTTCATAACCTTTTGGCCATGCCTTTTCTGGCATCGAGTCAGCTGACATTCCAATAATGGTGTGATAATGAATGTCACCATTATTATATGCAACGGTTGCTTCATCAGGTGAGTTGAAAATCATTCCTTCACCTTCACGACCCTTTTCAGCTTGAGTTAACCAATAATTACCCAAAACTATATCTTGAGATGGAGTAACAATTGGCTTGCCGTCCTTAGGAGCCAAAATATGGTGAGCGGCCAGCATTAGCATCCGTGATTCAGCAACAGCTTCGTCAGACAGTGGCACGTGGATAGCCATCTGATCACCATCAAAGTCGGCATTGTAAGCCTCACAGGCAAGAGGGTGCAGACGAATAGATTTGCCCGGCACTAAAACAGGTTCAAAAGCTTGGATACTCAATCGGTGTAAAGTAGGAGCCCGGTTTAATAATACCGTTCTTTCCTTAATCACGTCTTCAAGTACATCCCAGACATCATCATCTTCACGATCAATTTTACGCTTAGCGCTCTTAATATTTGTAGCTATCTTACGTTTAACCAGTTCGTGCATTACAAATGGTTTGAACAATTCGAGAGCCATCGGACGAGGAACACCACATTGATAGAACTTAAGCTTTGGTGAAACGTCAATAACTGAACGACCTGAATAGTCAACACGCTTACCTAATAAGTTTTGACGGAAACGTCCCTGCTTACCTTTAAGCATGTGTGATAAAGATTTAAGTGGACGATTACCTGGTCCAACTACAGAACGACCACGACGACCATTATCAATCAATGCATCAACGGCTTCTTGCAACATCCGTTTTTCATTTTGCACAATGATATTAGGAGCATTTAAGTCAAGTAATCTCTTTAACCTGTTGTTACGGTTTATAACACGCCGGTATAAGTCGTTTAAATCAGAGGTTGCAAACCGACCACCTTCTAGTTGGACCATTGGTCTTAAATCTGGTGGTATAACCGGAACAGCATCAATAACCATCCATTCTGGCTTGTTACCGGAATCTTTAAAGGCATCAAGAATATCAAGTCTTCTGATTGCCCGAGTCCGTTTTTGACCTGTTGCAGTTTCTAATTCTTTCTTTAAATCGGTAACTTCTTTATTTAAATCTACCTTACGGAGCAAATCACGAATTGCCTCAGCACCCATTTTTGCAGTAAAACGATTGCCATATTTTGCTTTTTGCTCACGATATTCAGCTTCAGTCAAAAGCTGTTTAAATTCAAGGTCAGTATCGCCTGGATCAATTACAATATAAGCCGCAAAATAGATAACTTCTTCAAGAAGCCTGGGAGAAATATCCAAAATAAGTCCCATTCTTGATGGAATACCTTTAAAGTACCAAATATGAGTAACTGGGGCAGCCAATTCAATATGACCCATTCGCTCTCTTCTAACTTTAGAGGAGGTAACTTCAACACCACAGCGATCACAAACAATGCCACGGTATCTCACACCCTTATATTTACCACATGCACATGACCAATCTTTAGTCGGTCCAAAAATTCGTTCGTCAAACAAACCGTCTTTTTCTGGTTTTAAAGTACGGTAATTAATAGTTTCTGGCTTTTTGACTTCACCGTATGACCAGCTACGAATTTTATTCGGAGAGGCAAGACCAATTTGCATGCTTTCAAATTTATTTACGTCGATCAAAAGTTTAACCTCCTACTTATTGAGAAATCTTATTATCATCGTCTGATTGATCTATAGGTACATTAGATTCCTCTGTCTCCGTTTCATCATCTTCGGAATCAGCGGTTTCTTCGGCTAACTTCTTCCGTTGTTGCTCTTCCGCCATCTTGGACAGGGTGTCGATATTCAAATGCTCATTTGAATCATCATCCATGTCACGCAATTCAATTTCTTTATGATTCATATCAAGAACACGTATATCCAGTCCTAATGATTGCAGTTCTTTAACAAGAACGCGGAATGATTCTGGGACACCAGGTTTAGGAATTCTTTCTCCTTTAACAATTGCCTCATATGCTTTTACACGACCAACAACATCGTCTGATTTGTAAGTCAATATTTCCTGCAGAGTATAAGCTGCACCATATGCTTCGAGTGCCCAAACTTCCATTTCACCGAAACGCTGACCACCAAATTGTGCTTTACCTCCAAGAGGTTGTTGAGTAACTAATGAGTAAGGCCCAATTGATCGTGCATGAATCTTATCATCAACCATGTGAGTTAATTTCAGATAATGCATTATACCGACAGAAACACGGTTATGGAATGGCTCACCTGTGCGTCCATCATAAAGAACAGTTTTACCATCTTTATCAATACCAGCCTTATGAACTGTGTCCCAAACATCGTCTTCGCTAGCACCATCAAATACTGGTGTTGCTACATGAATACCTAAGTTAGCTGCAGCACGACCAAGGTGCAATTCCAAAAGCTGACCAATATTCATACGTGAAGGAACACCCATTGGGTTCAAACAAATGTCTACTGGTGTACCATCTGGCAAGTATGGCATATCCTCTTCGGGAACAACTGCAGCAACAGTACCTTTGTTACCGTGTCGACCAGACATCTTATCACCGACTTGGATTTTTCTCTTTTGTGCAATATATACACGAACCAATGTATTGACACCTGGAGATAGTTCGTCACCATTTTCTCTGGTATAAACTTTGACATCGCGGACAATACCGCCACCACCGTGAGGAACACGCAGTGATGTATCACGAACTTCACGGGCTTTTTCACCAAAGATAGCATGAAGAAGTCTTTCTTCTGCTGATAGTTCAGTAACACCTTTAGGTGTCACTTTACCAACCAAAATATCTCCGTCATGTACTTCGGCACCTACACGAACAATACCTTGACCATCAAGATCTTTAAGTGCATCTTCACCAACATTTGGCAATTCACGGGTGATTTCTTCAGGCCCAAGCTTAGTGTCTCTAGCTTCTGATTCATAATCTTCAATACTTATTGAAGTATAAACATCATCTTTAACAAGCCTTTCAGAAAGCATGATGGCATCTTCGTAGTTATACATGTTCCATGTCATAAATGCTATAACAGGGTTTTGACCAAGAGCCAGCTCACCATGATCCATTGTCGGACCATTAGCAATAACTTCACCTTCTACAACTTTATCACCCAAGTTAACGTTAGGAGTCTGGTTATATGATTTCGAGTTATTTGAACGACGATATTTTTCAAGTGTATATTTATCTAATGTGCTGTCATCACGTCTAACTCTGATTGTATTGGCATCAACGTATTCAACGGTACCAGCAGCTTTTGCCAAAACAGCAGCTCCTGAATCATGAGCCGCACGATATTCCATACCAGTGCCAACAAGTGAACTATGAGGATTAATCAAAGGTGCAGCTTGTCTTTGCTGGTTAGCTCCCATCAAAGCACGGTTAGAGTCATCGTTTTCCAAAAACGGAATACATGCAGAGGCAACTGAAACAACCTGCTTAGGAATAACGTCCATGTAATCAATTTTATCTGGACTGACTTCGACGTTATCTTCTTTATGACGTGCTAAAACAAGATCATCTTTAAATGAACCGTCTGGATTAAGTGGAGTATTAGCACCAGCAATAATATAGTTATCTTCAACATCAGCTGTAAGATAATCAATCTTGTTAGTAACTTTGTGTGTCTTCCAGGAAACACGACGGTATGGTGTCTCAATAAAACCGTATTTGTTAATCACTGCATATGTAGCCAGTGAGTTAATCAAACCAATGTTTGGACCTTCAGGAGTTTCAATAGGACATAAACGACCATATTGGGTATAGTGAACATCACGCACTTCGTATCCTGCACGATCACGAGTTAAACCACCAGGCCCTAAAGCTGACATACGACGCTTATGCGTTAATTCTCCTAACGGGTTATGCTGGTCCATAAATTGTGACAATTGTGATGAACCAAAGAATTCTTTGATGCTGGCAACAATCGGCCTAATATTAATCAATTGTTGTGGTGTAACGGTTGAAGGATCCTGAATTGACATTCTTTCTCTTACAACACGTTCCATACGAGCCAAACCAATTCTAAATTGATTCTGCAATAATTCGCCTACACGACGAATACGACGGTTACCAAGGTGATCAATATCATCGGTTGTACCAATTTCATCTTGTAATAGGAAGAAATAATTAATTGATGCCAAAACGTCAGCCGGTGTCAGATATTTAACTTTCTTATCAATATGACCATTAGAAATCAATTTGACAACACGTTCTGGATTTACTTTAGAGTAAACTTTTATTTCTTGTACGTTAATTGGATCAGGTAACACGCCTTCTTGAGATGGCTGGTAAGTAACCATTTTAAAGTCATCACGGTCAAGATACTTTTCAAGTGTGTCCATTACTTCATGAGTCACAACAGTACCTTTTTTCGCAATAATTTCACCAGTATCCGGATCTGCTAGCGTTTCAGCCAAAGTTTGACCATATAAGCGACTCTTTAAAGATAACTTTTTATTAACTTTGTAGCGACCAACAGGTGCTAAATCGTAACGACGTGGATCAAAGAAACGTGCATAAAGAAGTGATCTTGAAGAATCAGTTGTTTTTGGTTCACCAGGACGAAGACGTTCATAAATATCCTTTAACGCTTCAGCTACACGAGAATCAGCGGGGTTTTTATGGACATCCTTATCCAAAGTAAATTGTAAAGTATCACTTTGGCCAAAAACATCTAAAATTTCATCATCTGAGCCAATTCCAAGAGCCCTGACTAAAACTGTCAGAGGCAATTTACGAGTACGGTCAACGCGAACATAAGATACATTTTTAGCATCAGTTTCATATTCAAGCCAGGCGCCACGGTTAGGAATTACGGTAGTACCAAAGATTTGACGGCCATTTTTATCATAATCACCAGAATAATAGACGCTTGGAGATCTAACCAACTGAGAAACGATAACTCTTTCAGCACCATTAATAATAAATGAACCGGATTCAGTCATTAAAGGTAAATCACCGAAGAAAACATCCTGAGTTTTGATTTCACCGGTTTTTTGATTAGTTAATTTTAAAGTCACGTGCATCGGAGCAGCATAAGTTGCATCATGGTCACGTGCTTCGTCAACAGTATATTTTGGCTTTTGCAGTTTATAGCCCAAATATTCCAGGGAAAGCTTACCTGAAAAGTCACTAATTGGCATAATATCGTCAAAAACGTCTTTAATACCTTCATCCAAAAACCATTGGTATGATTCGGTTTGAACATCTGTCAAATTAGGCAGATCCAGCACTTCTTTAATGCGGGAAAAGCTACGTCTTGTCCGATGTTTGCCAAAATTCACTACGTGTCCGTTTAACAAGGAGAAAACACCCTTTCTGTCAGAGAAAGCTAATATTACATTTTGATTACAAATTCAAAAAGCCGGAATTTTATGCATAAAAAAGACAAAAACAACAAATGTCGTTTTTGTCCATTATTATTTTGCTGGACAATAGATCAGCAAAATCCTGAAAATCAGCCTTTTAATCACGCACTACTATAACAAACTATTACAAGTGTGTCAATTAATTTACTTCGCTCCTACTAAGTTATTTTCTTTATCAATATCAAATTTTAAATGATTATGACTACAACCAATTTTAAGAATATCGCCACTATTAAGATCACCCTTGATTAACATTGTGGCAATTTCATCCTCAATATCCTTTTGAATTGCACGTCTCAGCGGTCTTGCACCCATTTCAGGATTATAACCATCTTTTGCAATTTTATCGAGTGCTGCACGAGAAATTCTTAATTGAACTCCCTGTTTATGCAAGCGATCTATTAGTTTACGAGTTAATAGAGTAACAATTTGACGTAACTGTTTTTGATTGAGTTCATCAAAAATGACTGTTTCGTCTATTCTATTCAAAAACTCAGGTCTAAAGAATTGCTTTAGTGCTTCGCGTACGCGATCCTGACGTAATTTTACTTGACTAGTATTATCAGCATTAAATCCTACAGCCTTAGTTTCAAATAGTGAACGGGATCCTAGATTAGAAGTCATAATAATAATAGTATTTTTAAAGTCTATTTTACGTCCTTTGGAATCAGTTAAAAAACCATCTTCCAAAACTTGTAACAGCAAATTAAATACATCTGGATGCGCCTTTTCTACTTCATCAAATAGTATTACAGAATATGGATGACGACGAACTTGCTCAGTCAACTGACCGCCTTCATCATAACCTACATATCCCGGAGCAGAACCAATTAGCTTGCTGTTAGCAATTTGATCCATATATTCTGACATATCGATTCTAATTAAATTGTTTTCAGAACCAAATATGGCTGCGGCAATTGCTTTTGCCAATTCAGTTTTACCAACACCTGTCGGTCCTAAAAACAAGAAGGAACCAATTGGTCGATTTTCATCTTTAATGCCGCTGCGACTACGGCGAACTGCCCGACTGACAGCAGAAACAGCTTTTTCCTGACCAATAATCCTCTTATGCAAGTCTTTTTCTAGGTTGGCTAAGTGCTTGGTTTCATCACGATTCATCTGGGTAACTGGAACACCTGTCCAATTCGAAACAACTTTCGCAACATCTTCTGGTTGCACTATGGCATTCTTATTAGTTGCCAAATCGAATTTGGCCGATAGTTTGTCCTGCCTTCTTTGTAAGCTATTTTGTCTTTCCTGGAGTTGTGCAGCCTTTGCAAAGTTCTGATTAACGGCAGCACGATTCTTTTCACTAATAACCTTTTCAATTTGGTCATTAATTTGCAGCAATTGGTTATTCGAGCCTTTTCCTGACTTGATTTTAACGGCAGCACTAGCCTCATCAATTAGATCAATTGCTTTATCCGGTAAGTAACGATCAGAAATGTAGCGGCTTGAAAGATCAACAGCATTTTCTAATGCAGATTGTGATATTTTTACGTGATGAAATTTCTCATACTTTGGCTTCAGACCGTTTAAAATAGCCAGCGTTTCAGTGCGAGAAGGTTCATTTAAACGTACAATTTGAAAACGACGTGCTAATGCTTGATCCTTTTCAACGTATTTTTGATATTCATCAAAAGTTGTGGCACCAATCATTTGAATATCGCCTCTAGCTAAAGATGGCTTTAGAATATTAGCCGCATCAATTGATCCTTCAGCTCCACCTGCTCCAATCAAAGTATGCATTTCATCTACAAAAAGAATGATGTTGCCATTTGCAGTGATTTCTTTAATGATTTTTTTCATTCGATCTTCAAATTCACCACGGTATTTAGTGCCGGCAACAAGACCACCTAAATCAAGTGATACCACTTGCTTTTTTAATAAATCGTGTGGAACTTTTTTAGCAACAATTGCAGTCGCTATTGCTTCAGCAACAGCGGTTTTGCCAACTCCTGGTTCCCCAATTAAAACTGGATTATTTTTATTTCGCCGAGATAAAATTTCAATTACTCGAGCTACCTCACGATCACGGCCAATAACTGGATCTATTTCAGCATTTTCAGCCCTCTTGTTTAAATTGACCGAAACCTGATCAAGAGTTGGTGTACTTGAATTTCTACTAGTGCTTTCTTCAGAGCCGTTAAAACTGGACCAATTATTGTCATCAGATTGATCGCCTTCATCCATGTCTTGTTCGTCTTCGCCTAAACTGTGTAAAATGTCATTACGCAGACCATCAAGATCAATATTTAAATTGCGCAGTATTACAGACGCCAATATTTGTTCATTGAGCACCATACCTAATAGAATGTGGCAGGTTCTAATTTTAGAGGAACCTTCACGTTCTGCCAAAGTGCCGGCGTATGCCAAAACCATGCTAAGGCGCGGTGACATTTGCATATAACTGGTTTTGCCAGCTGAACCATAGCCTGTATAACGTTCAATTTCTTCACGAATCGCTTTCGGTGTTGCACCCCAAGCCCGCAGATTCTTGCCGGCTTCACCATCAGATTCAATTACCATCGCAAGTAGTACGTGTTCAGTACCAATTAAACGATGATGAAAATTCTGTGCTTGTTCACGTGCAATTTCTAATACTTGATTTGCACTGGTTGTATAAGATTTTTTCATCATTGCACCACCTTTAAAAATGACGTGTATACACTATAAACCTTTTTGACAATTTGTAAAATATTCTGTTTGAAACAGTCTTCACTGTCAAAAAACTTTGAAATCATTATATCAAAGACAGACACATCGTGCGACCCAATCCTCCTTTATTATTTAAATTAGAAATAATTTTTTCAACATAATATTTATGTAAGTATACAAGTTGTCTGTTATAGCCTCCACAAACTAAAAATTTTCATACTAGCAAAAAGTAAATTATCAGTATGAGATTGTAACTGCATATTATCGGGAAAACAGATATTGTACTCAGTTCTTAAAATACCTTTATACCAACGATTATAGCAATAATTTCGACATATGAAGTCGATTTTAGCCTTTCCTAACGTATAAGATATTTCATACATTGAAGAATACTAACCATTAAGTTAAAAAACTATAAAATAATTAATTACAGCTGGTTATGCTAACAAATGTTGCCCTAATCTAAAAATAAATGTATTGTTTTCACTCAATAAAATTCAATATATTTATTTCATTAAACTAGCTTTTATAGCTGTTTTTTTATATTATTGCTTTGAGTTGATTCTAAATGGTTAGTGACAAGAATTTATACTCGAGAACTAAACAGAAGAAGTTATAATGCCAATACGCTTCCTAAAGATAATGATAAAATTTGAACATAATATAATTTTTATATGAGAAACAGTATGCAAAGATTTCACTATAAAAACCAAGAATATGATGGACTTGTAATTTTTCCTTTTGATCCCAACGCAAAAGATAATACAATGCAATTAAATGAATTTGCTGAAATAATTGGTGAAGGACTGCTTACCAAAGAAAAGTGGAAACCAATACCTACCGAAAGCAATAGGAATAAGATAGTGCCAAATGAAGATGGTACATCAATTATGGCAATTCCAACTTTAAATGGTTTAAAGAAGTTACTGGCTATAGCTCAGCCGATAAGTTATTTAACAGTAAAACGAACTTGTGAACTAAACTTTAAATCTCAAGAAATTTTTAATGAAGAATCATATAGCGGTGACTATTATTTAAAAGAGCCTGGCATAATTGAAAACTTATTATACAGAGTTGAGAATTCAATTGTTTTCGGAGAAAATCGTCTACCAACAATAATCACTAAAGCTGCTAGTCTATGGTATACAATCGCCAGATACCAGGCATTTAGCAATGGGAACAAAAGAACAGCTTTATTAGCAACTGTAGACTTTTTGCAAAATAATTTTTTGATCTTTAATTTAGGGCCAAAAACGGACTTAGAAAAACAGCTCTATAACGTTTCTCTTAAAATTGCTAATGATGAATATTCGGAAGAAAACGTCAAATTATTTATTAAGGACCATGTTATAGTAGATTTTGATATGCTTAATTACCTTATAACTTACGTTCCACAGTTTAAAATAATAGACAGTTGAATTTAATTGTGGTAATTTGTAGAATTAGGAAGGTAGGAGGATAACATCATGGAAAATAAATTTAGATTAATTTCTCCTTCTGAAGAACAAATCAGAAAATCATCTAGGCCTAGAAGTAAACAAGAAGAACAACTTATACATGAATATAGAAATAATCAGATTCAGAATAATAAACCTTTAATACGAGTTTTAAAAAGGTTGAGTAAAACTTAAATAATATAGTCGAGTTAATAACTCGGCTATTTTTATGCACAAAAAACTATAGATAATGAAATGATATGAAACATAAACTGAATGTAAAACAACAAAAGTTTTGAGATGAGTTCAATTAGGAGTAGTATTGCAGCAAAAACCCGTTACAGCTATTGAGGGAATGTTCTGTTGAAAATGAAAACCTTAAAAAACCAAAACGTTTTTCCTTAAAGCAAATTTAGTCTAAAGTAAAGGCTTAAATAAAAAAGCTGTAGTACACAGAATAGTATTGCGGCTTTTTTTTAGTAACCTAAATGAAGGGTTAAGATTCATCCTTTTTTGAGCTCTAGTAAAATTGCCAATAAACTCATCAATCGCTGTGTGCTTTAAATCGTAATAGCATAATTGTTTATAACCAATATTCTCCACTATATTACGATTGAGTTTATCAAGTATATACACTCCAATTAAAACTCTTTTTTGATTTTCTGAACAACTTTCAATTTACTTGTTATTCCTTGAAATTACCGATGTATCAACGCCTTTTACTATGAAACCATTCTATTTTAGTTAAATATCTAAGATTAGCTCACTTGCACGTCTGCTTAAAATATGAAGTCTAATATGAAGTTTTTCAGTTCATTTTGAGCTAGTTTCAGAAAACTTGAAAAAACAAAAATGCCTTTATACCAGCGTATAAGCTATCTGATATAAAGGCAAAATCTTCTTTATCGGGAAAACAGGATTCGAACCTGCGACCTCTACGTCCCGAACGTAGCGCTCTACCAAGCTGAGCTATTTCCCGTTTATTAAAAAAACTCACCAAAAGTGGTGAGTCTTTTTCTTGAGAGCGGAAGACGGGATTCGAACCCGCGACCCCCACCATGGCAAGGTGATGTTCTACCACTGAACTACTTCCGCAAGACAGATATTATTATAGCAAACCAATCTAAATTTGCAACCTTTTTTATTAAAAAAATCGCTGAAATGAGCATCCTAACAGGAAAACTAACCTTGTGAGAATTTCTAAAACATAATTTCCGATAAGTGATACTATTCAGTTATACACAATATTAAATTTTAGAATCATTAGTGTAGAAAAGAGGCTACAAAATTGCAAAAAGGACTGGAAAAACTGGTTAATTTAGATTCTGGAAAAATCACTTTTAAAGATAGTCAAATCGACTATATGTTGCAAAATATCGGAAATCTTGACCCACATCTTCGTGATGATGTTGTTTATACGCTTTTTGCTCGTGGTTTTCTTGAAAGTTCACTTATATCAGAACAGAAAGCAAAGATTGTTACCAGTTTTATCAATTCAAAAAGTCTGTTTAAGGGTATCGAACAGCCAGAAAATGATTTAGTTTTTCTCAGAACATTCAGTGCATTACTGGGTTCTCTAATTTTAGAGGACGATAAAAAATATTCTATTTTAGATACAACTGAACGAAATACTATTTTTAATTGGAGTATTTGAAGGCAGAAAAAGACTTTCGCGGATATGTTAAAGATAAGGGCTAGGCTCATAGCATTGCTCATGGTAGCGACTTTCTAGGTTCCACTTTTAGTCATCCAGATTTTATGGCAAATAATACTGCTGATATTTTTGCCATAATTGAAACAATCTTTCAAAATATGCAAGGACCCTTTATAGATGATGAGGAGCAACGATTAGCTTTTGCCTTTTTTCAAGGTGTTTATTTTGGCAAAATACCAGCTAGTGATTTTAATTCTTTTGTGAGTTGCTTTAACAAGCGAATCTATGGTCAACTTGATCAAGACGAGCGTATTAGTTGGTTTCGAATAATTTCTTGGTTTAAGTTACTGCAAAACTGGTATTTTTATTTTTCTGGTAATAAGCTTATTCAAGATAAGTTGCTTGAAAAAATCATTGACTATAACAAATACATGGGATTTTCAATTTAAACAAAAAATAAGACCAAATTAATGGTCTTATTTTTAATTACTTTTTTTCTTCAGATCTTCTTTAACTTCACGGTCAATATCTTCAACCTTCTCAGGACGCATAGTTGGGAAAAGTAACACGTCCCTAATAGCAGGTGCATCTGTCAAAAGCATCACCAATCTATCAATTCCGATACCCAATCCACCTGTTGGCGGCATGCCGTACTCCATAGCACGCAAATAATCTTCATCAATCATATCAGCTTCATCGTTTCCGGCTTCACGTTCTGCCATTTGCGCTTCAAAACGTTCACGCTGGTCATCTGGATCATTTAATTCAGAAAAGGCATTACCATATTCTTCGCCCATGATGTAGATTTCAAAACGATCAGTGAAGCGTGGATCATCGACATTTTTCTTAGCCAATGGTGAAATTTCAACTGGATGACCATATACAAATGTTGGGTCAACAATTGTTTCTTCACAATACTTCTCAAAGAAAGCATTGATGATATGACCCACTTTCCAGAAGTTTTCAACCTTAATATCGTGGTCTTCAGCAATTTTGGTTGCTTCTTCAACGCTCATCTTTTGCCAAAAATCAACACCAGTCTTCTCTTTAATCATATCTACCATATGAACGCGTCGGAAAGGTTTGCCCAAATCAATGTTTGTACCCTGATAAGTAACTTTACCATCTTCTGATACGACTTTGGCAGCTGCACGAATAATGCCTTCGGCTTCATCCATGACATCGTGAAAATCCCAATAGGCACAGTAAGTCTCAAGTTCGGTGAATTCAGGGTTATGGTGAGTATCAATACCTTCATTTCTAAATACACGGCCGATTTCATAAACTCTTTCCATGTCACCAACGATCAAACGTTTCAATGGCAGTTCAAGGGCAATTCTCATATAAAGGTTAATATCTAAAGCATTATGATGAGTAATGAATGGACGAGCTTCTGCTCCACCTGGAATATTATGCAAAACAGGCGTTTCAACTTCCAAAAAGTCCTTGCTGTTTAAATAATCACGGATAGCTTGGATAATTTTAGTTCGATTTACAAAACGCTCGTAACTTTCACGGTTGGTAATTAAATCGAGATAGCGTTGGCGATAAATTTGTTCAACATCTTTCAAGCCGTGATATTTTTCAGGCAAAGGACGCAAAGCCTTTGATAAAAAGGTGACATGAGTAGCACGGATTGTCAATTCGCCCGTGTCAGTTTTCATAACTTCACCGTCAATACCTAAGAAATCACCGATATCTGACTTCTTGAAAATCTTGTAGTTATCTTCGCCAACAATATCTTTACGAACATAAATCTGTACTTTACCTGTGCGATCATATAAATCAGCGAATCCAACTTTGCCCTTACCTCTTTTAGCCAGCATTCTACCTGCTATTTTAGTCTTAGGCAATTCTTCATTCAGTTCATCTTTGTCATCTTGAGCGTATTTTTTATTCAATGACCGAGCTAAATCTTGTCGATCAAACTTTCTCATTCCAAAAGGTTCGATGCCGTTCTCTCTTAATTCATCTAATTTTTGGCGTCGAACAATTAATTGGTCATTCATTTCATTTTTAGCCAATTATATTTCCTCCATTATTATTTAACTTCACTTCTGGCAGCCTTTTGCTTTTGTCTTTTTTCATAGTCTGCAACAAAATTATCAAGCAAATCATAAACTTCTTGTGCTGTCCAAACCTCATTTATTTTAGCACGAGTACGTGCAGAGCGGGGAACTCCCTTTAAATAATAGGCAGCTTGTTGACGAAATTCAGGTACAGCAATTTTTTCCCCCTTTAATTTAACCAATCCGTTAAGCTGGTGCTTGGCAGTTGCTACACGTTCACGCACTGTTTGTGGTGCAAGTTTCTCTCCAGTCTCCAAATAGTGCACCATGTTCTTAATAATCCAAGGATTTCCTAATGCCGCACGACCAACCATAACTGCAGTTGATCCGATTTCATCAAGCGCCTTCTTTGCCAGTTCTGGTGTTGCAACATCGCCATTAGCAACAAAAGGAATATCTAGCACTTGAGCTACATCATGCAACGTTTCCCAATCAGCTTCTCCCATGTACATTTGCTTACGGGTTCTGCCGTGCATTGCGATCATGCTGGCACCTGCTTCTTGAGCAGCTAAAGCATTTTCAACTGCAAAAATATGCTTGCGATCCCAGCCAATGCGCATTTTCACAGAAACTGGCTTTTGCACATTTTGTACAACTTTATGCACCATTTGGTAAATTTTATTAGAATCAAGGAGCCATTTAGAACCTGCATCTGTTTTAGTAACCTTGGGAACCGGACATCCCATGTTAATATCAATAATATCTGCAGCAGTATGCTGGTCAATATATTGTGCTGCTTCAAGTAATGTATCCTCAGTCCCACCGAATATTTGAATACTCATAGGATGTTCTCGCGGATCGACTTTCATCATTGACATAGTTTTCTTATTACGATAAATGATGCCATGATCCGAGATCATTTCACAAACAACTAACCCAGCCCCAAATTCCTTACAAATCATTCTAAAAGCAGAATTTGAAACTCCAGCCATTGGAGCAACCACAACACGATTGGGAATAGTTATATCACGAATTTTCCAACTATTATCCACTAAATCACCCTTTCAAAACACCATAATATCTTAACAAAAAGGATTCTATAAGCAAAATTCATGGTACTTTTCGTAATAAAAAGTTAACCCTTGATATCTATATAAATCTTTAATTACTTTTCGATAAAAAATTTTCCAGGTGCAACTCTATTATAATAACGCAAAAACGGTTTTTTGCTAGCTTCATCAACTGAAATGTTAATTACACCAGCATTTTGTATTTCACCAACCAAAGTTATTTTGGGGATGCCTAAAACATTCTGAACCAATGAACGAGAAGCTGTTCCGTGAAAGACCAATAAAACTGACTCGTCTTTGTGATTATTGATTAAGTCATGCCAGAAATCCATTAATCTATTTGCTAAATGTTGGTATGTTTCTCCTGTACAATAATCACTATAATTTTCTTTAAAATAGCCTAATTCATCAAATACTTGAGGATATTTTTCAATTATATCTTGTACATCTTGACCATCCCAGTTGCCGTAGTTCATTTCGGTTAAACGGTCGTCAACAATAATTTCATGCTTTCCCTGGTTTAGAATTTCTGCAGTTTCACGGGCTCTTTTTAAAGGACTACTATACACACAATCAATTTTATTAATATCAAAACTATCTCTTAAATTTTCTGCCTGTTTTTTACCTTTTTCATTCAGTGGTAGATTTGTTCCTGACCCGTTAATACCAAAAGTTTTATTAGTATCTGTTTGGCCGTGACGAACAATATACACATTCAGCATTTAATTTTCTCCTTTTCTTTTCATTCATCTCTTTCATTATAGCAAAATTGGTGCTGACCGCATCTTTAATCTTAAAAAACCTGTGAACTATAATGCTATTTGGTTGAAACTTAAGTTAGTCTTTTTTAAGATTAACAACTTCATCATAATATTTCAATTCTGCAAAACGGTGTACAACACTAATTATTGTAGCATTCGGTAAATATTTTTTTATCATTCGGTAAACAATAGTGATTGTATTTTCATCTAAATTACTGGTAAATTCATCTAGCAGTATTATTTGTGGGTTTGATACAATTGCCCTTAAAAATAAAATTTTTTGCTTTTCGCCACCAGAAATTTTATTTTTAAAATCTCCAGGTGTCTTAGCTGTTAAGTCTTTTTCAGTATGAATCAATGTTTTTAAATTGATTTCTTCAATCAATTTGAAGACTTCTTCAATTGCAACTTTATTATTTGGATAACAAATGTTAGCCATAATTGAGCGATTAAATAATTGAGCACTCTGAGGTAAATATAATAATTTCGGCTGCTTGGCAAAAGGCAAAATAATTTGTCCGGATTGTGGTTGATAGAAACCAGTTAAAAGTTTAAGCAGCGTACTTTTACCAGTTCCATTTGGTCCTGCTAATGCAGTCATTTTACCTTTTTTAAATTCTAAATCCAAATTTTGGAAAACGTCTTGCTTATTTTTATAGGAATAGCTGATTTGCTTAAAAGCAATTGTTTTTGCATTTTGATCAAACTTAAAAGCTGACAAATTTTTAGCCGCATTTTTCCCGTATTCCAGTTCCGACAGACCAGAACGAATTCTGTTGAGAAATTCTTCAATCGCTAAATACTGGGTGCCAAAACCAGACAAATTAACAATAGAATATAACAGAATCAGGATCAAAGAGAGTGCCTGATTTTCTTTAGTGCCAATTAAAAATTGCCCTAAAACCGTAATAATGCATGCCAAAATCACAATTAAAAATTGCTGGAACAGAGAAGCTTCGTTAGTAATTTTTTGAACTTTGATAAAAGTGTTTTGTTCATCATTCAAGATTTTATCCATATTCTGTTCTTCAAAGTCTTTAGAATTAGTTGCTAAAATCGTTTCTATGTTACTGTAATAATCAATGATATATTCATTGACTTTTGAAGCACTTTTTAATGATGCCGCAACATTATCCCTATTTTTTCGCGCCATCCACACCGAAATCAACATATAACTAACAAAGAAAAATAAATATAAAAAACCCACAAAGATATTTTGTATACTTAACATTATTGTGTACATAATAAGCATAACAGACATTTGCACTACAACTCCTAGTCCGGATTGCTCCAACTCTCGACATGCAAATGAAACATCTTTAATGTAGCTTTGAACCTTTCCCACTGGTTTATCAGAAAAGTAGCTAAAAGGCTTATTAACAACTGACTCCCATAAAATTTGTTTAGAAAACTTTCTTACAGCCTGAATAAATGAATTATTACAACTATTTATTAACGGCATCATCATCAAAGAGACAGCCAGGGCGAGTACTAATAATATTTGACAATTTGTGCTTAAATGGGCCTGAAATAATTCAGTAATCAAATACGGTTGTGCAAAATACACGGCATAGGCAAGAAAAAGAAACACGCAAAAAAGTGCTATTTTTGGTATTCTAATTCTATTAATTACCTGTCGTAGATATTTCCCAACCAATTTTCTTTCCCTTCAAAATTCTAACTAAAATAAACCAAAACATACTTATCACTAATATGACGATAACTTATTAATTAATTTTAGTCAAAATATTTTTTAATTCTTCTTCAGAATAATGGTACTTATTGCCACAAAAACTACAAGTTAGTTCTGCTCCGTGATCTTCTTTTATCATGGCTTCTATTTGACTTTTTTTCATTGTTCCTAAAATCTTACCATACTTTTCTTTAGAACAATCACACTTGAAAGCAACTTCATCTTTTTCTAAAATCTTACAGTCATCGCCTAAAATCATGGTTGCTAATTTTTCAGGAGTCAGGCCATCCAGAAAGGCTGTAGAAAGTGCAGGTAAATTGTTGATTCTATCAATTGTTTTCGTAATTAATTGGTCTGAAGCACCAGGCAATGCTTGAAGCATGAATCCACTTGCTTCTCCAATAGTATTATTAGGATTGACAAATACAGATAAACCAACAGCTGAAGGTATTTGTTCTGATTTTGTTAAATAATAGGCAATATCTTCAGCAATTTCACCAGAAACAATAGGTACTTGACCCGTATATGGCTCCTTTAAGCCCAAGTCTTTAGTAACTTCAAGCCAACCTTCGCCAACTGCTTTTTTAACATCAATATGACCATTCTTTTTTGGTGGTAATGCAATGTGAGGATTTTTAACATAACCCTTAACAGTTAAATCTGATTTAGCCGTCACAATCGTAGAACCTACAGGTCCATTACCTAATAGTCTGATAGTCAGTTCTTCCTTATCGGTAAGTTCCGCGCCAGCTAGTAAAACCCCTGCAAGTAAACTACGTCCAAGAACGGCAGAAGAAGCTGACCAAGTATCATGACGAGTTTGTGCCTCTTGAACCAAACCTTTTGCAGTTATTGTTAACAGACGTAAGTTTTTCGATTTATCAATTGCTTTGATTAAATAATCATTCATTTTATTCTCCTAAAAAAATAGAGCCTAATTGTAGGCCCTATTAAATATTACTCTTGAGGATGATCATTTTCACTAGGTGACTGATCAGTATCATTAGAATTTTGCTTTCCGGTAGAATCTTCATTTTTAGATTCTGAAGAATTTAACTCATGCTCTTTTTCTTCTTTATCTAGCTCTGATTCTTTTGGAAATTCATTCTTTTCCGGATTCTCAGGATTACTTTCCTCTGCTTCTTCGTTCTTTTGTGCAGGTGATTCTAAAGAGTTATCTCTTTCTTCCTGTGCTTTTTCAGAATTTACGATATTCTTTTTCTGAGAATGATTTTCTTTCTTTTCAGCAGCAGCTTTAGCCTCTTCATAAGTTGAAGCCTTCGATTCGCTAGGATATTCCTGCTCAGTTTTTTCTGGCATCTTTCCAGTTGTGTAAAGAGACATAATCTGCTTTTCATCTAGAGTTTCATACTTAAGCAGAGCTTCAGCAATAATGCGATGTTTTTCGCGATTATTTTTCACAATCTCAACTGCTTTAGCGTGAGCTTCGTCAAGTAACTTCTTAACTGCTTCATCAATTTTAGCAGAAGTTGCCTCACTATAAGGTTTAAAGCCGTACGGATTGGTTTCGCCTTCTTTTTCCAGTTCTACCATACCTAATGAGTCTGTCATTCCGTAATTAACTACCATACTGTGAGCAATTTGTGTTGCTTGCTCGAAGTCGTTGGAAGCACCAGTTGATTGATCACCAACTACTACTTCTTCACCAGCACGTCCACCCATTAAGCCAACGATTTGTTCCATTAACTGTTTCTTGGTTAACAGGAATTGATCATCTTTAGGCAACATCAAGTTATAACCACCTGTCCTGCCATGAGGCACAATAGTTACTTTACGAACTGTTCTTGAATCACTTAAAACTAACCCGCAAATAGAGTGACCTGCTTCATGGAAAGCAACTCGACGTCTTTCTTTTTGAGAAATCAAGCTATTTCTCTTAGCAGGACCGGCAATAACACGATCTTCTGCTTCATCCAAATCTGCAGCAGTAATATTTGTACCATTGCGTCTTGCCGCAAGAAGGGCAGCTTCGTTAAGTAAGTTAGCCAAGTCTGCACCGACAAAACCTGGCGTCTGGCGAGCAATTTCCTTTAAGTCAACATCATCAGCCAACGGCATATTCTTGGCATGAACACGTAAAATAGCTTCACGACCGCGAACATCAGGAGTTCCAACCAAGATTTTTCTGTCGAATCTGCCAGGCCGGAGCAGGGCTGGATCCAAGACATCGGAACGGTTAGTAGCCGCAATAACAATTACGCCTTCATTACCTTCAAAACCGTCCATCTCAACTAACAACTGGTTTAAAGTTTGCTCACGTTCATCATTGCCACCGCCACTAGCGTTGCCACCACGTCTACGACCAATGGCATCAATTTCGTCAATGAAAATAATACTTGGAGCATTTTTCTTGGCATTAGTAAATAGGTCACGTACACGACTAGCACCAACACCAACAAACATTTCAACAAAGTCAGAACCTGAAATTGAGAAGAAAGGTACATTTGCTTCTCCCGCTACGGCACGAGCAAGCAACGTTTTACCAGTACCCGGAGGACCCTCAAGTAAAACACCAGACGGAATTTTAGCACCAAGTTTGGTAAATTTAGCTGGATTCTTTAAGAATTCAACCACTTCTACTAATTCCTGCTTCTCTTCTTCTTCACCAGCAACATCGGAAAAACGAACTTTATTTTTTTTGGGATCCTCAGGTTTAACGTGAGAGCGACCAAAGTTCATAATTCCACCGTTGCCACCTCGGCCACCGCCACTTTGGCTAACCATCATCCAAAGCATAACGATGAAGAGAATAGTCGGTACAAGCATCACAATTGTAGAAATCCAGTTTCCAGACTGTGACTCCCCTTGAGTCGTCATCTTAGTGCCGCTCTTCTGAGCTAATTCTTGCACATTAGAAACGCTCGAATCGTTTTGCAACATTGTAGTTGAAAAACGCGAGACTTTTGATCCTGAATTGCCGTTAAAAAAGTCAAAACTGTTTTTTGACTGGCTTTTACTTTCCTGTGTTTCCTTATAACTGCCTGAAACAGTATAAACACCATTTGCAGGCTGAACGTTAAAATTCTTAACTTTTCCTTTGCGCAAATCACTGACAAATTCGGAGTAGCTAATATTTTCACTGCTACCAGAATTATCTGATCCACCAAGTGCCCAGTTGATTCCTCCTAATAGCAAGAGGAAAACAACTATATAGAAAAGACCATTTGAAAACAGCCGATTCCGGTTATTTTTCATAAAAAACCTCCACAAAGTTTCTAGAGATATACGAATAAAAGTTTATCACAAATTTAGATTGTGCTCTAATAATTTAAAATTTCTTATTAAATGTCTTCGTACAAAAAGTAATTCGTATCATTTGAACTGACCAACTGATTAGAATACGTTTTTTCAATAAAAACGACTTTATCACCAACATAAATAGTTAAGCAATAGGGGCGCAATATATTTGGAATACTACTTTGAGCAAATTTCTTCTTACTTTTTGTATGATTGCCATTTTTCAGTAACAATTTCGCCCCAGGTTTGATTGGACCTACCCTAATTTGTTTTTGATTTTCTGCAACAAATTGGCCAATTAATTTTTGGGACTTTTCTGGCTTTAGTGAAATCAAAAATTTACGATTATTAAAAGAAAACTTTTGACCCACATCGACTTTTTGGAATATTGGTAAAGAAGGTAATTCATTAAAAAGATAAAAAAAGCCTTGATACACAACTAAAGTGAAATTGGCTAAATTCTTATTAACGCGCTCATGCCATTTATGCCAAATAAAGTTCTGCCAAAAAGCACATTTCTCATCACTGGTCAAACCTTCTAATGTGCTTATATGCAAACGGTAAGCTATACCTAAAAATGGTTCCGGTTGCTGCAATTGAGCAAAACTTTTATTTGCTATTGTAGTTAGCAAACTGACTTGTTCGCTAAACCTAAGAGCATTTTGACCTACTTGCTTGTTTTCTTTTTTGAGCAAAGGAATTACATGGTGCCGCAACTTATTTCGCAGAGTGTCATCTTCGTTGTTAGTCTTGTCAATCACGTAAGATATTTGTCGTTTCTGGTCGTATAACAATAAGTCCTCTTTTTTCTCACTTAAAAGTGGCCTTAATAAAGTCATGCCTTGAACTTTGCCAACTGCCCTTAAACTATTCATTTCGTTAGGATTACCAGAGCGTATAAACTTGAGCAAAATATTCTCAAGCAAATCATCCATATGATGTGCTGTTAATAAGTAATCGCCCTGATGTTGCTGCATCACTTTTACCAAAAAATTATAGCGGTACTTTCTGGCAGCAGCTTCTATCCCAGTAGCAGGATGTAAATTTTGAGGCCAAATTCCGTTAACTGACTGAATGCCTTTATTCACGCAGTACGCAGAGATCACTTTTTCCTCTTCCAAAGAATCAGGTCTGAGCTGGTGGTCTAAATGGGCTGATATCAACTTAAAATGATATCGTTTCTTTATTTGATAAAGCAGATCAAGCAGGGCTAAAGAATCTGGTCCTCCGCTAACTGCAACAACAAGGGTTTTACCGGTTAATGGCAAATGATTTTCTTTAAAAAAGTTATCAATTTGCATAACTAATCAAATCTTTTTCTAATTTTTTGATTTCTTTTTTAGCATCAGATACTGTTGTAGACAATACTCTGGTAAAATCAGCTTTTTTAGTGTCTGAAAAAGAATTAGTATGATCAATTAAATCGGGATCATTAACTCTCATTTTAGAGAGTCCAATTTTACCTTTATAGTTATGAATAATTACTAGTCGTATCTGTTCACCAATATGATAATTATTCTTTTCACGCAGCCAATTATTGCCAAAATCACTATGGTGAACTAACCCCGTCTTATGATGAGAAAGCGTAACAAAAATGCCTAAGTCATTAATGTTATTAATAGTTCCTGTCACTCTCTGTCCAACTTGGTATTTCATTAATTATTATTTTTTCCTTCAGGTAAATTGTAAATTGTTTCGTTTGGTTTAGAATACAAAAACTTGAACCGCACTAGTTTAGCCACGTAATCAGTATCTTTCAAATCGTTTCTTTTTGTTATCAAAACCTGCTTTTGATTGTTTATTTTTTTAAGAGCCTTTTTAGAAGTTTGTACTTGACTATTAATATGCTCAGTTTGAGCATGACTAACTCCAATTTGTACTCCTAAAAATGCGAAAATAGCTACAAAAACTGCGATAATACGATTTCGCCTAACACGATGTACTTCTTTTTCTCTTTTTTCCTGTTTACGTTTCAGACGAGCAACCTGCTCTTCTGGACTAAGTGAATTATATATCCGTGGACCGTTCATAATTTTGACCTCTATTACCAAAACAAATATTATTTTAATTATAACAAGACCACTTATAAATGTCATTAAAGATAAAACTAATTTATCAATTCGTATAGTTCACTTGCTTCGGCTTTTTTCGTAGTTTCTTTAATAGCGCAGACTTTTGCTTTGACTTCTTTCGAGCCATATCCAACTTCAATAATATCTCCAATTTTAACATCGTAGCTGGATTTTACTACATGGTCATTTACCTTGATTCGACCTTGATCTGCCATTTCTTTAGCTATTGGACGCCTTTTAACTAATCTTGAAACTTTTAAAAATTTATCAATTCTCATTTCTTTCTCCTTATTTTTGTATGATATCACTGACTGCTGACATAAATGTTACTAAATTAGCAAATAGTTGCCGGTGATTTATGTTTTCGGGTAATTCCAGCAATACAACTAGTCTCTTAACTGGAGAGAGACTGATTTTAACCTTATATGATACATGTTCTAGGGCTTTGAAAATATTTGGACCTTGCAATTCACTAGACGCCTCTTTAGCAAACTCAACTTTTACCTCATGATCATTAACTTTAGTAATGTTGCGTGCTTGAGCCAAATCTGCTTCAGCTTTTAGTTGTGAAACAGCTAGCAGATTTTCAACTGGCTCAGGATAATTGCCAAAACGATCAATTAATTCATCTTGAATTTGTTCGATATCATCAGTACCAGCCGTTTTGATCTTTTTATAAAACTCTATTTTTTCCTCCTGGTCGCTAATGTAGTCATCAGGAATATATGCTTCGAGTCCTAAATTGATTTCAGCATTACTTTTTTTAACTTTCTTTTTACTTTTACGGTTTTTAATTGCATCAGACAGCATCTGAGAGTACAAATCGTAACCTACGCTGTCAATAAAGCCATGCTGCTGTGCACCTAACATATTGCCAGCTCCACGGATTGATAAATCTCGCATAGCAATTTTGAAACCGGAACCCAGTTCAGTAAAATCGCGAATAGCATCCAATCTTTTTTCACCGACTTCTGTTAATACTTTGTTAGGCTGGTATAAAAAATAAGCATATGCTAAACGAGCACTGCGTCCGATTCTGCCACGCAATTGATAAAGCTGACTTAAACCATAGTGATCTGCATTTTCAATCAACATAGTATTGACATTAGGCATATCAATACCAGTTTCGATGATTGTTGTAGTAACTAAAATATCAAATTCTCTGTTTAAAAACCGATACAAAATATCTTCCATTTGATTTTTGCTCATACGGCCATGGACACTAACAATTCTAGCACTTGGCATTAGATTCTCTAATTCTGTTACTACGTCATCGATGTCACCGATATGGTTATGCAGGTAAAAAACTTGACCACCGCGCGCAATTTCTCTCATACAAGCTTCCTTAATTACACTCGGTATTTGTTCCATCACGTAGGTTTGAATAGGATAACGATTGGATGGTGGAGTTTCCATGACTGACAAGTCTCTCACGCCAATCATTGACATGTGCAAAGTCCGTGGAATTGGTGTTGCAGTCAAGGTTAAAACATCAATATTTGCTTTCAGTTCTTTTAGCCTTTCTTTATGCTTCACGCCAAATCTTTGTTCTTCATCAACAATGAGCAACCCTAAGTCTTTAAATTTTACATCCTTTGAAAGCAATCGGTGCGTACCCACCACTAAGTCAATTTTGCCTTGTTTCAATCCTTCTGTTATCTTTTTAGCTTCAGCAGGTGTTTGAAAGCGAGAGAGAACAGCATAATTGACAGGAAAATTTTTAAACCTGTCCTGAATCGTTTCATAATGCTGTTGCGCCAAGATTGTTGTAGGTACTAAAAACGCCACTTGCTTGTTATCTTCTATTGCCTTAAATGCTGCTCTTAAAGCAACTTCTGTTTTTCCAAAGCCTACATCCCCCACAAGCAAACGATCCATCGGTTTTTCCTGCTCCATATCGTGCTTAATTTCTTTAATTGAGCGCAACTGATCAGGCGTTTCAACATAAGGAAAAGCATTTTCGAATTGTCGCTGCAGGTCATCGTCTTTTGAAAAAGCAAATCCCTTTTCTGATTCTCTTTTTGCATACAAATCAATTAAGTCATCGGCTATATCTTCAACTTTAGATTGGACCCTGCTTTTTGTCTTAGCCCACTCACTACCGCCAAGTTTATTGACGTGTGGTCTCTTGCCCTCTGAAGAAACGTATTTTTGCACCAGTTTTAGTTGATCTGCTGGAACAAATAACTGATCACCGTGCTGGTAAGTAATGGTAATATAATCTCTTTTTACACCATTATTTTCTAAGGTCTTTATTCCCTCAAAACGTCCAATTCCGTGATTAACATGAACAACATAATCTCCTGGCTTTAGTTCAGTGTAACTCCTTAATCTTTGAGCATTCTCCATAGTTTTGATTCGTCGACTATGGTGAGTTACCTTATTAAAAAGTTCTCGCTCAGTTAAATAAACCAGATTATTATTAGGCAAACTAAAGCCGCTGGCAAAACCGCCAACCTTAATTTGAGTTTGATTTTCCACTAAATTATTTGACTGTACGATGGGGACATCCATGCCAAACTCAGCCATTGTTTGACTAATTTGTTTGGCTCTTTTGCTGTTATCGGCTTGTAAAATTACTGTCTGATTTTTTTTCTGATATGACTCTATTTCCGACTTGATCAAAGGCATTTGGCTGAAAAATTGCTGAGGTTCTCTAGTCTGCCAATCAAATAACTGTCCTAGTTTTATACGGCCGATACTGCGCTGAAATAACGAAAAATAAATATGATTATGTTTGTCTTGTGACCAATTTTTATGAAAGTCACTGCGCAATTCTTGTCCCGGAATCATTGCTCCTGTTTTCAATTCATCGTCAATGAAACCTGCGTTTTGTTCATCGACAGACTTAACAGACTGCTCAATTAAAGGCCAGTCATCCAGCATTACTATTCCTGAATCTGACAAGTAATCTAATAGATTTTTAGGTTCAGCTATTAAAAAATCTGCCAAAAAAGCGTAATTTTGCGGTAAAGACCCATTTTCCAAATCATCTAGGGATTCTGAAAAATGATTATTAACATTTTTTTCAGGTGCAGGAGAATCTGCTATAGCTTTTCTTATCTTTTGTGCTGCTTGTTTGAAATTATTAGCTGAAAAAACTCGATCTTGGGCGGCAGTTACAACTAATTGGTCAATTTGCTTTTGACTACGTTGACTAGTTAAATCAAATTCCTTAATGGTATCAATTTCATCACCAAAAAATTCAATTCTAACAGGGTTTTCTCTATCAAGAGGATATATGTCTAAAATATCTCCTCGTAACGCAAACTCTCCTGGTTTAACCACCAGATTTTCGCGGTGAAATCCTACTTGCACAAGCCAGCTAGTAAGTTCAGCCAGGTCATATTCATTCTCTGAAACGAATTTGCGTCTTGCTTCCTTATATTTTTCCGGAGCAGACAACTTGTATTGCAATGCCTGAGGTGTGGCAACGATAATGCCCGGTTTTTGACTTAGTAAAAAATTAAGTGCTTGAATGCGGCTGCTTAATTCGTCAGGTGAAGTGACAGCAGTTTGAGTTGCAATTGATGCGTCAACCGGAAAAATTTGTATGCTCTCTTCAGGCATAATAGCATCTAATTCACTGTATATTTTTTGCGCCTTATTTTCGTTTTCCTCAAGCAAAATTAACGGCTCATTCAAAGTCTTTACTATTTGGCATAAAAGCAAGTCAAAAGCACCGGCATTTGCTCCGGTGATTAAAGAATTTTTTACTTTGCTAACATTAGAAATAAAATTTATCAGATCATAATCTTTTTCTATAATATTTGTTAAACGCATCTTTAATTATATTTGTTCATTAAATACTGGGAGCTTTTTCCAGCAATAAAGTCAGTTATAACTTCACTTGCTTTCATAAAAGCTTCATCCATCAACTTTTTTTGCTCAGTATTAAATTGTGATAAAACCCATGAAACGACGCTGGCTTCTGTAACATTATCTGGATGTCTAATACCAATTTTCAACCTGTTAAAGTCGTTAGTGCCCAGATCACGTATAATACTTTTAATACCATTATGACCTCCGGATTTGCCATTTGCACGTATGCGGATTTTCCCCAAAGGCATGTCCATATCGTCATGAATAATCAAAATATCCTGTGGATCCACTTTAAAAAAGTGGGCAAATTGCGCAACAGATCTTCCTGAATCATTCATAAAAGTTTGTGGTTCCAGCAAGATAACATCAGTGCCAGCGATCTTTTGCTTGGTATACTTTCCTTCAAACTTTTCTCTTTCAAGGCTTAACTTATTTTCTTGTAAATAATGGTCTAAGGCCATAAAACCGGTATTATGTTTTGTTCCATCATATTTTTTACCTGGATTGCCGAGTCCTGCTATAATTTTCATTTAATTTCCCCTTATTTTTTATCGTAATAATGATAGCACAATCAACGGATTTAATTTTTTCAAAGACTATTACACTTTGATTTCATTAGCCAATTTAGCTTTTTAAATTGTACTGCAAGTGCTAAAATCTATCTGAATAGTTATTTTCCTTTCATTTTTATTTAATACACTATCTTTTTATGATATAATCGTTTAGATTATTTTTACAACGGAGGCAGTTTCATGCTTATCAAATCTTTAGTTAGAAAAAAAGATTATTTAACTACAGTTAACGAACACGCTACGCTTGAAGAAGCATTAAAAGTTCTGGAGGATTCTGGGTTTAGATGTGTACCGATTTTAGATGATACCGGCACTATTTTCCGCGGTAATATTTATAAAATGCACATTTACCGCCATAAATCTCAAGGTAAGGACATGAGCCTGCCAGTTACGTATTTATTAAAAAATGCAACCAAAACTATCAAAGTTAATTCACCATTTTTTAAAGTTTTCTTCACAATTAAGGATTTACCTTACATTTCGGTTTTAGATGAAGAAAATAAATTTTATGGCATTCTAACTCACTCGAAATTACTTGGTATGTTATCAGAGGCTTGGAATATAAAAACAGGATCCTACGTACTTACTGTTTTAACTGATGACTCACAAGGAAATCTGGCAAAGATGACTAAAATTATCAGTAAGTTTTGTGCTATAGCTGGTGTAATGAGTCTTGACGCATCTACAGCCGGTGAAACAAACAATGCTGTGAGACGTATCTTATTTACATTACCGGCAGGACTTACTGAAGACACTCTAAAAGAAATTGTTAGGCGTCTTGAACGTAAAAGTTATGTTGTTGCTGAAATTGAGGATCTTCAAGCCGGAATGACACTGATGAGTGATGAAAATCCTGGTGTTTATATTAATCAAGAAGATAACAATTAAATATCATCATTATAAAAAGCACATCAGCTTGATGTGCTTTTTTGCTTGCCTATTACTAATTATAGTATTTTCGCGGCAAGCGATCATCTAGTAAACAGGCAACTTCATAATGAATAGTGTCAACATAATCTGCTGCTTTTTTGATACTGTTTGGTGCATCTGGATCATTTGAAATCAAAACAACTTTTGTTCCCACAGGCATTTCATAAGGCAATTGCACCATCAATTGATCCATGCACACTCGACCAACTATGGGACAATACTCAGAACCCACCTTAATTTTGAAGCCCTGAAATTTACGAATAAAGCCATCAGCATATCCAACTGGTACTGTACCAATAATTTGATCCTTATCAGCAATGTATGTAGATCCATAACCCACTCCCTGTCCCTTATGAATGGTATGAACCTGCACCAGCTCACTAACAAAGGACAGTGCCGGTTTTAATTTGATTACGGTCTCTAAATCAGGACTTGTCGGATTTGATGAAGGATTTAAGCCATAAATACCAATGCCAAAACGCACCAAATCACTGTGAACTTTCTTATCAAACACACTGGCTGCAGTGTTATCAACGTGAATCCATCTTGGCTTTAATTTCAACAAACTTTTAAAATGATCAAATCGGTCAACTTGACTCTGAAAGTATGAATCATCGCTGCTGTCTGCAGAAGCAAAATGTGTGAACATCCCTTCAACGTTAAAATTTGGATTATTCAATAAAAAATCGTTTGCGGCAATAAATTCTTCATCCTCGCTAAAGCCAATGCGTCCCATGCCAGAATCGACCGCCAGATGTATTTTTAATTGTAGATGGTTCTGACTTAGTTCTGGTTCAGCTTCTTGCAGCCATTTTAAATCAGGAACTGCCAAAGAAATACCATTGACAGCTGCTAGCGAAGCGTACTTTTCAGGAGTCACCCCCAAAACTAAAATTGGCTGGACTATCCCAGCTTGTCTTAGTTCTATGGCTTCATCTAAAATAGCAACGCAAAACCCGCTGGCGCCGACTTTGACTGCTTCTCGAGCTATTCGTACTGCCCCATGACCATAGGCATTTGCTTTAACTACAGCAAACAACTTTTGTTCAGGTCTTAAATGTTTAATTTCTTCTTTAATATTCTGTCTGATTGCAGCTAAATCAACATATACCGCTGCAGGTCTATGAATTCCAGGAACCATTTTATTTCTCCAAAACAATTAATGTAACTATTTCATGTCTATCATGAGTAATACTGGGGAAAATCTTGCCGTTAAACTTAGTCGATGTTGTTATGGGGTGCCCTAATTCATCCCACAATGTTTCTATATCTTGCAAGCCTATACCTTTGCCAAATCCTGTTCCAATAGCTTTGACAAAGGATTCCTTGATAGAAAAGCGACCTCCCAAATATTCGGTTTTACGTCTGCCTGAGAGTTTTTGGTACTGCTCAAACTCCTTAGGAGTTAATACTTTACGAGCAAAATTATCTCCTTTAGCAATAATTTCTTCTACACGTTCAACTTCAACAGCATCAATACCGACTCCAACGATCATTTTGTTTTCCTCTTAATATCAAAAATATAATACTAAAAAAGAGTTGTAAATTGCCACAACTCTTTTTTAGTAAAAACGTTAACCTTTTTTATTTTTAATAACGAAGTTTTTGCCATTACCAGAACGGCGTGAATGCCCTCCACGGTAATTGCCACGCCCGCGACTGCGGTCGCCGCGATAGCCACCACGACTGTTTTTACCGCGACTATAACGGCCACGACCACCGCGACCACTACCTTTATAAGGAAGAGGTTTTTCAGAGCTAATTTTAACCTCTACATTCGAAGAGTCCTTAGACAAGTTCTTCAAAAAGGCGGACACCAAATCGACAGCTGAATAATTTTCCAACAATTCATTTGCGTCATCAGTATATTTTGTTAAATCCTCTTTCATTAGATCTTCAATCTTAGACTTAGCAACCTTAAGTTGACCACGCAAAGCCTGATCATCAGATGGCGGACGTAATGGCGTCATCTTTTTCTTAGTTAACTGCTCAATTGTCCTCATATAGCCAATTTCATTTGGCGTAACAAAAGTTATGGAACTGCCATTTTGACCAGCACGGCCTGTACGACCAATACGGTGAACATAAGAATCTGGATCTTGTGGTATATCGTAATTGTATACATGTGTTACACCGGAAATATCCAGACCACGTGCAGCTACATCAGTCGCCACTAAAATATCCAATTTTCCGGCACGGAACCTTTTTAACACAGTAATTCTACGTGCCTGTGATAAATCGCCATGAATCCCTGCGGCATTATAACCGCGTGCCTGTAAGCCCCTGGTAACCTCGTCAACGCGCCGTTTGGTTCTGACAAAAACCACTGCCAAATCAGGACTTTCAACATCAATCAAGCGGCACATGATGTCAAATTTTTCTGAATCCTTAGCACGCACAAAATACTGGTCAATTAAGTCAGCAGTCAATTCTTTAGTCTTAATGCGCACAATTTCAGGATTGTTCATGAATTTTTCACTAATGTTCAAAATTGGTTTTGGCATTGTGGCACTAAATAATAAGGTCTGTTTACGGTTTTTAACGTAACTCAAAATACTTTCAATGTCTTGGATGAAACCCATGTCTAACATTTCATCAGCTTCATCTAAAACAATGGTATTAACATTTTCCAAATCAATCGTTTTACGTTTTAAATGATCAAGTAAACGTCCCGGTGTACCTACCAAAATTGCTGGTACATGATTTTTAAGAGAACGAATTTGACGACCAATATCGGCACCACCATAGACAACCTGAACTCGCGCATTCTCGTCACGACCAAGTCTGAAAAGCTCTTCTTGTGTTTGAATAGCTAGTTCACGAGTCGGTTCAATAATTAGTGCCTGAATTACTTTATTGTGCTTATCTAAATTTTGCAAGATAGGTAAAGCAAAAGCTGCGGTTTTACCTGTACCTGTTTGAGCCTGTCCAATTACATCTTTGCCAGCTAAAGCTAAAGGAATAGTTTGTTCCTGAATTGGCGTAGCTTCCTCAAAACCTGAACGCTTAATTGCCTTTAACAGCTCATCTTTTAATCCTAATTCTGAAAATTTCACAAAATTCTCCTTATCTAAGCCGTTCTACTACTTTTTCCAGGTGCATCCCATGCGAACCCTTCAAAACCACAATATCGTTCGGCTTTATATCATTTTTCAAGTCAGTAATCATATGTTGCATTTGATCTTGGGTATAATAATGCAAGTTTTCCGGTTTATAACTCTCTTTAAGTACAGCTGCTAAATTTTTCATCTCTGTACCAAATAAATAAACTTCATTAATTACCTGGGGGTCGAGACAATCTGCCAGACCAGCATGAAGTGCAGCCGACCTGTTTCCTAATTCTAACATATCACCCAGAACAGCGATTCGCCGACTACCTGCAGGTACCTGAATCTGACCAAAACTAGTTATCACAGCACGGACGGCAGTAGGATTAGAGTTATAAACATCGCTCATGATGTCTTCTCCAACGTCACCTTTTTCCCATTCCATTCTGTCAGCCGTCGGAGTAAATTTTTCCAAAGCAGTAGCTATTTCTTCATCACTTTCACCAAAGTGCCTGCCGACACAAAGAGCAGAAAGTGCATTAGAAACATTGTGTTTACCAATCATAGGTATAGTAAATTTATGATCAGAGTTATTAATCGTAAATGTAGCATGATGTTTGTAGCTGCGATAGCCCGTTGCATAAACTGTATCATTTTTTGCAAAACCAAAGGTAACTTTTGCCTGTGTTATTTTATCAGCTCTTTCACGCAGAAGAGGTTCATCACCATTATATATTAGTTCGCCATCTTCACGTAAAAAATCGGTAATTTCCATTTTAGCATCGGCAATTCCTGCACGCGAACCTAAAAATTCAATGTGTGCTTCGCCAATCATGGTGATAACTGTAACGTCAGGATGGGTCAATTCACTTAGTTTATGCAATTGTCCCGCATGATCCATACCCATTTCTAAAACCAAGATTTCTGTATTTGGCTTCATGTCTAAAATAGTCATGGGTACGCCAATTTCATTATTGAAGTTGGCATCAGTTTTATGAACATTAAATCTCTTTGCTAAAACAGCTGCCGTCATATCTTTAGTAGTGGTTTTGCCATTTGATCCGGTAATACCCACAACAGTAGGGTTAACTTTATTTAAATAGTACTGTGCCAGTTCCTGCATGCTAGTTAACGGATCATCAACTTCTAAAACTGCAATACTATCAGGTTTATTAGGATGATCCTTTTGCCACAATGTAGCACTCGCTCCGTTGCTAATTGCACTATTGATAAAATCATGACCGTCTCTATCGCCTTTTAGCGGTACAAATAAGCCGCCAGCAGCGATTTTTCTAGAATCGAAGGCAACAGAAGTAATAACGGTCTGATCATTGCCTTCACACTTTGAATTTATTGCTTTGGCTATTTCTGCCAGTTGCATTTTCATCTTTTTATCTCCTAGCCGAAAAGAGTTTTTTTGCTAAAGTAATAATTATACTCCTTATTTAGGTAGTATAACAATTATGCTTTACATAAAAAAGCAGCCCCAATGGGACTGCCTTCCACCAGATTGAAGATATTACTTGTTGTTCATGCCATACTTCTTGTTGAACTTTTCGATTCGACCATCGGCCTGAGCAAACTTTTGCTTGCCAGTGTAAAATGGGTGAGAATCTGAAGTGATTTCAACACGAACTAGTGGGTAAGTTTTACCTTCATAATCCACTGTTTCCTTTGGCTTTAATGTTGAACCAGCAACAAATTTAGCACCAGTTGCTGAATCCATAAAGACTACTTGTTGGTAATCTGGATGAATATCTTGTTTCATAATTATTACTCCTTTGCCATGACTCCTATTTCAAGTCATAGATTAATCGATTAACGTTTAATACCTTATCATTTTTGATAATAAAATTCAAGACTTATTTATTATAGCAGCTGCATCAATTTAAAACAATGTCGCTCGGCTTAACTTCTTTGCCAAAGTATGGTTTGAGTTCCTTGTTATAATCATCAGTAAAGAATTTTTTATTTGCTAATTTAGTAATTTCTTTATTCGTCCAATTTAAAAGAGACTTATTACCCTTTTTGACCGCAGGAGAAATGAATTGATTAGGTCCGATGTTTTTAATTCCAACAGTGTAATTAGGATTCTTCTTTACCCAAGCATAAAGATATGAATTATCATCTGCTAAAGCAGCAGCACGTTTGTTTTTAAAAGCGTTGAATTGCTGCGTTTTAGAGTCAAATTTCAACAAGTCTACACCGCCCTTTTTGGTAAAGTAATTTTCTGCTGTTGTGCCCTTGTTGACAATCAAGTTTTTACCCTTTAGCTGAGAAGCGCTTGTAATTGGTGCATTCTTAGGAGAAATAACTCCAACTGATACCTTCATGTATGGCTTAGCAAAGTCAACAACTTGTTTACGCTCAGGTGTTTGTGTAAAGTTAGCTAAAACAATATCAGCTTTATTTGAATTTAGAGTATCTACGCGATTATTCGCATTAACCTGGGTAAATTTCACTTTAACACCCAAATCCTTAGCCATTTGACGTGCAAGACGGACATCATAACCAACACGGTTGCCATGATCATCAACCCAACCATAAGGAGGCAAATCACCAAATACGGCAACTCGTAAAACTCCCCGCTTTTTAATCGTAGTCACGCTGCTTTCATTGGCATTACTGCTATTATTTTTTGATGACTTGATACCAAAAAATGCGGCAACTGCAATAATTAAAACTACTAAAACACCAATAATAATATTTCTGCTTTTATTTTTCTTCATTATTTACTCCTTAAAAGTCCATACTAGTCAAGAAATCTCGAGCACGATCTGTTTGGGGATGTTCAAAAAATTCTTTACCAGATGTATTTTCCAAAATTTTTCCTTCTTCTAGAAATAAAACCTGATCTGCTATTTGGCGTGCAAAGTTCATTTCGTGGGTTACGATAATCATTGTCATATGATCAACACGGGATAAATCAGTCATAATTTGTAAAACTCCCCGAACCATTTCTGGATCAAGAGAAGCGGTAACCTCATCAAAAAGCATTACTTCGGGGTGCATTGCCAATGCTCTGACGATAGCAATTCTTTGTTTTTGTCCACCAGACAATTCACGAGGATAAGAATCAACGTATTTTTCCAATCCTACTCGTTTTAACAGCTGCAGAGCCTCTTTTTTGACTTCTTCTTCAGATCTTTTTTGTACTTTTACTGGTGCCAGCAAAACATTTTCGAGAACCGTAAAGTTAGGAAACAAATCATAACTTTGAAAAACCATGCCGATTTTTTGACGTAAGGCCTGCCAATTTTTAGCATCAGTCTCAATCTTTTGTCCTTTAAAGTAAAGTGAGCCACTTTTAAAATCTTCCAAGCCGTTTAAGCATCTAATTAAAGTACTTTTACCAGAACCGGAAGGACCTAATAATGTCAGCACTTCACCTTGATGAAGCGTAAAACTAATATCATGTAAAGCTTGCCAATCACCATAAAACTTGTTTAGATGTTCAACTCGTAAAACTTCTTTTGTCATTTATCTCACCTGTCCTGCTTTGCTGCTAGCCGTTTAGACCATACTGATAATGGATAATCTATTATGAAATATAAAAAGAAAATCAGACCGTAAATCCAAAAAACAGCTGTCGGATATTTTTGGTTATTAGCTTCAATAATCTGTTGTCCAATCGCGATGACATCCATAATACTGATCATCATTAATAAAGAGGTAGTTTTAATAACTCTTGTAGCCAGATTAATAGTTGCTGGTAACTCAAGTTGCACGGCTTGGGGCAATAAAACATAGCGAAAAAGTTGCACTTTGCTCAAGCCCAAAGCTAAGCCTGATTCTTTTTGGGCAATAGGAACTGATTCTATCGCTCCACGAACTATATCACTAAACTCAGCAGCAACCCATAGGGCAAAGGCTAAAACTGCCATCCAACTGGCAGGCCAATTGATATGAAAACTGCGCGGTAAAATATAGTAGAACAAAAATAATAGTACGATCGTGGGAACTATCCTGAAGAATTCCAGATATAGCCGCAAAATAAACCGAATTATTTTATTGGGTAAAGTGCGCAATACACCAAGTAATGTACCTAAAACAAGACCAATAACCAGACTAACACCTGCAATCCAAACGGAAGTCCACAAGCCTTGCAAAATTCTGCTAAAGTTATTGCCTGCAAAGAAAACATTAATCGCCGAATGTGCCATAGCGTACCTTCCTTTCTAAATAATTTAAAAGTAAAATAATTGGAATTAAAATAATTGCGTAGGAAATCACCAAAATTAGCAAATACTCATTTGTCCGGTAATACATCCCAATTAGGTCCAGAGCTGTATTGGTTAATTCAGGAATAGCAATTACTGAAAAAATAGAAGTCTCTTTAATCAGGAATATAATGTTTGCTGTTAAGGCAGGCATACTTAGCGCAAAGCCTTGCGGAAAGACAACATAACGAGCTAATTGCAGATTGTTCATCCCTAAAGCTTTACCATCATCAATCTGAGTTGAACTGACCCCGGCAAAACCACCTGTAAAGCCTTCAGCCATATATGCTCCACCAAGAAATACCAAACCAATAATTCCGCATGTTTGAGCTGACATTTTTAGCCCAATAACTGGAAAAGCATAGTACAGAAAAAACAATTGAATTAATAAAGGTGTATTTCTTGCTAACTCTACATAAGCTGTTATTAGTTGACTCAAAATTGGTACTTTAAAATATTGGATTAAACTGCAGAAAACTCCCACTACAATAGAAAGAATTATTCCAACAGCAGATAACCAGATAGTCAGCTGAAAAGCTTTTGCAAATATAGGCAAACTTTGATTAATAATTTGCCAGCTCATTTTTAACCTCCCCCTGCAGTACTTAAATGGACTCGTAAGTCTGCTTATTTGTCACAGTAGTTCTAACAAAACAAAAGGCCTGCGGTTACTTTATTCGCAGGTCCTAAATACTTATTGTTTTAAAATGGGGCGCGAATACTAACAGAAACAATTATTTTGCAAATGATCTAATGAAATACATTTGTTTTCAATTCTTTGCATCTGTCTCATTAAGTGCACTTCTTTCTAAAACAACTATCAGTGTTTCTTATGCTATGCTTTTACTTACTTTTTGTCAATGACTTTGCTTAATATTACTTTCATTTTCTATTTTTTGGCTAATAAAAAACGCGCTTGTTTAGCGCGTTTGGTCTATTTATTTTATCTTCTTATGCCTGTGATTTTTCTTTAATTGCCTCAGCAGACTTCTGTAACAAGTTTTCCTCATTAGGAGTTAAATGCAAATCAATTTTGTGGACAATACCTTCACGCCCAACAATTGCGGGATAGGACATGTAAGTCCCATATTTTTCTTGATAACTTGAAACAGGTAATTCTGTCCGTGAATCTGTTAAAACAGCTCGCACAATTCTAACCGCAGCCGCCGAAACACCATAATTAGTATAATGCTTGCCCATAAATACATTTTGACCACCAAATCTGATTTCATCTTCCAGATCTTCAGGTTCCCACGATTCATTTTTAGCCAGTTCAGTTAATGGCTGTTCAAATACTTTTACTGTTGACCAGGCTGTAAACTGAGTATCACCATGTTCACCTAATGCAAAACCACTCACAGAACGAGGATCAACTTTAAACTTTTTAGCAACAACTTTTTTCATTCTTGCTGTATCAAGTAAAGTACCAGTACCCAAAACATGTTCTTTTGGCAAACCAGTTAGTTGCTGGTATAGACTGGTTATTGCATCTACTGGGTTAGAAATAACAATCAGAATACCGTTGAAGCCACTATTTTTTATAGATTCAGTAATTGGGCTTAACTGTTTTTTATTATATTCAAGTTCTTGGAAACGATCACCTTTGGTTTCTAATGATATTTTTCCTAAAGTACTAATCACAATGTCAGCATCTTTCAGCGCTTCGTAATCATTAACAATGATGTTGGTATGATATGGCAGGTTGGCCATTGCATCTTCAAAATCAATGGCATCAGCGTTTACCTTGCCCTCATTAACATCGATCATTACCAAATCATCCACTAAATCTGAAATAATTAATTCATGGGCAACAGTACAACCAACGTGACCATCACCAATAATACCTATTTTTGTTGTCATAATAAGTGCCTTTCTTTTTAAACCTGTTAAAATATTTCAACAAACTTTTTGAATACATCATCATTATACTAAGATAGGACAGCAAAAAATACTCTAAAAACATTAAATAAAGCATTCTTAATTTCTGAAACTAAAATTCAAAATCAGACATTAGTTACCAAGTTTGATATCTTTTGCATAAGGAATTGAAGGTTGAGCACCATATTTTTGCACAGTAATTGATGAGGCTTTATTAGCAAAAAGAACTGCGTCTCTTAAGTTAGAAAAATCTGGCCGCAATAAACATGTCATTGCACCAATAAAAGTATCTCCGGCAGCTGTAGTATCAACAGCATTGACTTTAAAAGCCGGAACCAGTTCACTTTCATTTTGATAGTCGTAAAATGCTCCTTTAGTACCGATTGTAATAATAACTATTTTTACGCCCTGATTATGTAATTTGACAGCAGCCATTTGAGCAGTTTTTTCATCAGTCACCTTAATTCCAGTGATGGTTTCAGCTTCTGTTTCGTTTGGGGTAATGATATCAGTAAGTTTTAACAAATCAGCAGGGATTTTAGCCATTCCTGGAGCTGGGTTTAAAATTGTTTTTACCCCTGCCTCATGAGCAATTTCGAAACCTTTAATTGTTGCAGCAAGTGGAGTCTCGAATTGTGCAATAAGGAAGTCAGAATTTTTTATCAAATCCTGATTCTGCTCAACTTCAGCTGAGCCAAAAGCATAATTTGCACCTGCATATATAGTAATTGAATTCTGACCGCTATCATCTACTGTGATAAACGCTTGTCCAGTTGATTCTTTTTTAGCTGTGATAATACCTTGGGTATTAATGCCTTCACTCTTAAGTAAGCCCAGCATCTCTTTTCCTGGTGCATCGTCACCTACACCACCAATAAAGCTAACTTCACATCCTGACCTTGCCGCTGCAACCGCCTGATTTGCACCTTTGCCACCTGCAGCTGAATAATGTCCGGAAGCATGTACAGTTTCACCTGGTCTAGGCATCTGTTTTACGCGCAAATTAGTATCTAAATTAATACTGCCAATAACTGTAACTTTATTCATTTATACTCTAAAACCTCTTAATTAGCATAATTTTCAAATAATTTATTTCTACCAAAAATAATAACACATTTGAAATTACCCTCAAATGTGTTATTAATTTTATTTATGTATATCCCCTAAAATATTTATTTAGGTAAAGATCCAATCTCTGTTTGTGAATTAACCTGACTCATACTAGTTTGATCCAAATCAATATTCTTATTATTTAAAATGATCACAATTACATCGGTTTCCTTGCCTGCATCTTTTGCCTGCTTATAATCGAAATTGGCAAGTAACTGTCCCCTTTTGACCTTATCACCCTTCTTTATTTTAATGTTAAAAGGGGTTCCGTTAAGCTCAACGGTGTCAATACCCATGTGAATCATTATTTCTGTTCCATTTTTACTTTCAATGCCAATAGCATGTTTGCTTGGAGCCAGCATGGTTATCACCCCCGTAATTGGAGAATAAATCTCCGTATCTGCAGGTACTACCGCAAAACCATCACCCATTTTTTTAGAAGCAAACAATTCATCATTAACTTCATCAATTGTTTTAAAAAGACCTGAACATGGGGAATAAATAGTTTCATTTCTCTTGAAAAAATTAAGCATATTTTCCTTTCTATATATGTGTATCCCAATATGTGCAAAATGCATTAACTGGACTCTTACCTTTAAATGGAGATTTGCCTATTAATTTATCTACTAAAATTGCTGGAACATATTCATTTGCTGTATAAGCATTGATATAAGTTTTTACCATTGGAACATCCTGCAAATGATATGGATTAGCGATTGAAATAAAAATAGTAGGGATTTCATGTACAAACCACGGAACGTTATAACCCATTGGCTTAAGCCAATTTAACCTGACAGTTGTTTGATTGCTGGCTGTCTTAACATTAGCAAAATATATTACAGTATCAAACCTGGCTTTTAGCTCTTTGACGGACCCATTAACCATTAAATCCTTTAAATCTTCATTTTCAGGATCAAATACAGTTACATTAAACCCTTCATCTTTCAGTCTTGATATAAAAATACTTGAAACAGGCGGTTTGCCACTGGCACTAACAACATCACCTATAACGAAAACAAGAATTTTTTTGTTTTTCTGCAATGTTAAAGGTAGAACATCCTGCTTGTCTTTAACTAAAGTTATTGATTCATCAGCTAATTCTTTAGCCCATTTAACATGTTCTGGACATTTTAAAACTTTTAAAGCCTCTTTTTCAGGAACCAAAGTCTTATTTCTTTGCTTTAAAAATAGTTGCAATGATTCTTTAGTAGCTAATACTCTAGTAACAGCATCATTTAATCTGTCTGTTGATATTACGCCCTCGTTCACTGCATCCAGTACAAAATTAAAATCTTCATCCAAATCTCTGGTAAATAAAAGCATGTCGCAACCAGCATTAATTGCACGAGGCAACAGCTCTGCTCTTTTTCCTTGTGAACTAAAACCTGCCATATTAGTAGCATCACTTGAAATCAAGCCATTGAATCCCAGCTTTTCTCTTAACAAATCATGAAGCAATTCATATGATAGAGAACCCGGATAAATATCTTCATCTTTCACGTCTGGATTAAAGTATCTGGTATAAGCAGGTTGATAAATGTGACCGGCCATTAAAGTTAGTGCTCCATTATCAATCATAGCCTGGTAGATCTTGCCATAGGTTTTGTCCCAATCAGAAACGCTTAGTGAGTTAACTGATGTCAGAAGATGCTGGTCACGGTCATCAACACCGTCTCCTGGGAAATGCTTAATTGCGACTGCCATACCTGAACTTTGGCATGCTTTCATATATTCCTGGGCCATTGATATGACAGTATTAGGATTATCACCGTATGTTCTAACATTTATGATCGGGTTAGCAAAATTTTTATTAAAATCTACTACTGGAGCAAATGACCAATTACATCCCACAGCGCCGCCTTCACGAGCAGAAATTAATCCTAAGCGGTATGCGTTCTTTTTATCATTAGAAGCCGCTACTTCAATTTGCCTGCCGTAAAATGTCCCATCAGTGCCTATACCGTCCCCACCAGATTCAAGATTGGCTCCAAGCAGTAGCGGTATTGGGGAAACTTCCTGAATATAACGTTGCAAAGCCTGAATGCTGGAACTCTTTTGCGGACGAAACATCATGCCACCAGGCCGATAGTTTTCAATAACTTCTTTAATTTCTTGTTCGGTTGAATAATTGCCTAATAAGCAAAATAATTGGCCTACTTTTTCTCTGACTGTCATCTTAGACATGATCAATTTAATATTATCAATCTGTTCATCTTTCAAGTAAAATGGATTGCCCTTTAAATTTATTTCGGTCATTTGCAATGCTCCTTTTCTTAAATATTATTTGTTTGCTTTTTTTGGTTTGCAAAAAATGAGGGTTAAGCAAAATGAAATTGCCATGGAAATTAATACTACTATCACTGCGCTAATAATACCGGAAAAATTAGTAGCATTAGGAGAAAGATAGCAAGGGAAAGCAAAAATTCCTTGTCCGCCCATTTGGTAAAATTTAACTCCCATTAGCATTGCTAAAATGCCACCAATAGCTGAAGAAATACAACTAATGAAAAATGGCTTTTTCAGTGGCAAAGTAACACCGTAAATTGCCGGCTCAGTAATACCAAAAATTGCTGGGAAAATTGAAGCAATAGTATTGCGCTTCTGCTTAGTATCTTTAAGGATCAAAGCCAGTGCACAAAGTGCTGCAAGCTGAGTAAAAGGACAGGCTATATTGGCGGCAAAAATAACATCAAATTTTTGTGTTGCTAAATTGTTAAGCACTATTGGCATAATAGCGTTATGCACACCAAAGATAACCAATATTTGCCAAGTTCCTCCAATAAAGGCACCTAGCAAAATTGGACTAAGTTTATATAGTTCTTGTACAACCCAAGCAATAATATCAGACAGCCAAATTGATACTGGACCAACTATTAATAAAGTCAGTGGCACAATTACCAATATTGTTATTAAAGGTACAAGAAAATTTGCAACGGATGCCGGACTGATTTTTTTCGCAAAACGTTGAACATAAGAAGCTGCCCAAACAGCTAGGATAATAGGAATGACAGTTGAAGTATAGTTATTTAACAAAACAGGTATATGTAAAAATGTTAAATATGCCTTAGTTTGAAAAATCGTACCCGACAAGACTGTTGCTGCAGCTTTTCCTGACATTGCTTGTATCAAAGTAGGATAAATAATTGCCGTACCAATAACAAGCGATGTCATTTGATCAACATGAAATTTTTTACCAGCAGTAACCGCTAAAAATACTGGGAAGAAATAAAATAATGCATCTCCAATAGCATATAAAATAATATATGTACCATCTGTATTCTTTAAGACACCCGCTGTAGTCAAAATTGCCAGCAGTCCCTTTACCATACCGCTTGCACATAAAACTCCCAGGATCGGCACAAAGATACCAGATAAAAGGTCAACTGCTTTATCCCATAATGATTGTTTTTTATTAATTAACTTCGTATCTTCCTTCAGAGCCTCTTCGTCTGCTACATTTTCTCCTCCATTAAAATGGTAGAGACTATTAATCTCATCAAAAACTGACTCTACGTGCATGCCAATCACTATTTGATATTGTCCGTTAGCCTCGATCACGTCAACTATTTCTTCGTTTCCTTTAAGAGCTTCTGTATTCGCCTTGCTTTCATCTTTTAAAACGAAGCGTAAGCGGGTAAAACAATGAATTAAAGAGACCACATTGTCCTTTCCACCAATATTTTTTACTATAAATTTACTCAATGAGGTATATTTTCCCATTTTTATTTCTCCTTTGAGATTATGTTTTTCAACATATTGTGAATATGAAGTACTAAATAGGCGCATTCTTCCTGATAAATGGTGATGCCAAATTTTTGAGCAAAATCATCGCTGAGACTGTTCACACAATCTTTTTCCCTTTGATATTGTTTATCAGACAAAACAACTAACAGAGAAGAATTAACGTCATTTTCTTTATAATCATTATCTAAAATTCGTTGGGCAAAAAAGCGAACATGAGTATCAAAGCGCTGATAATACAGTGGATCTGCTTTTTCAGCAAAATCAATCTTAAAATAATCAAAAACATAATTTGTAACCCAATGAACTATCTCAACTACACGATAACCGTTAAAATCTCCCTTATTTTCCAACTCACTGTTCACTACATGTAAAGCAATTGTGGCTGCTTCATCTTCAGCCAAATTGCAACCAGTCATATTACGAATTAATTTGATACCAAAAATACCAACTTCAAATTCTTGAGGGTAAATTCTTTTTATATCTAAAATTAAAGGATTCGAAATTTTAATTCCTTTTTTAGCCTGTTCAACTGCTCTGTAAATATGATCAGTTAAAGCTACTATCAGGCTTTGATTCAACTCCTGTTTTAACTTTGATTTTGCCTTGTCAACTATGTCATTAGCTATTGCATAATATTCAATTGGTATATTAACCAACAACTTCGCCATAGCTGAAGAGATCTCTTGAGGCAATACTGGAAAATAATATTCTATTTTGCTTTCATCAACTTCATCGCCAACATGTTTTCCGAAAGCTATACCTCGTCCTGTAACAATTAATTCTTTTCCTTTGTCGTCGACTACAAAAGAGACGTTATTGTTAATCCCACGCTTAATAAACACTCAATTCTCCTCCCTTCAATAAAAAATAAAAACCTGCTTGCACACAAGAACCAAATTGATGATTTAAATTGTGTGACAAACAGGTTTAGCTTACTTAATAATCATTAGTAATAACTATCCGATAGTCATGTTTATTTTACCCGATCAAAAAAGGTATGTAAATACAAAATAGCAAATATTGCGTAACGCTTTCAGAAAAGATTTTTTTAATTTTCAAATCATCATCTTTTAATTTTGTCTACCAAAGCATATAATTATTTTTATCATTCAATTTAAGTAAGGTAAAAATATGAAGAGACAACTTAACTTTTTCGCTGCTTTAGCAACTGTCATGGGCACCATGATTGGTGGCGGGGCTTTTTTCAAAATTGCTAACATTTCGGCTTTAACTCATAATGCCTGGCTAAGTATCATAGTGTGGCCCTTTGCCGGCTTAATTACTCTAATGGCAGGATTAAGCATAGCTGAATTGGCATCAATATATCCCAAAGATGGTGGACCTGTCAGATATCTGGAAGAAATATACGGTCCTAAAGTTGCCTTTCTGTTTGGCTGGTCATTAATAATTGTCTATTATCCGGCAAATATCGCCGCACTTTCAATCGTATTTGCGACCCAACTAAAAGAAATACCACATTTCAAAGATTTATCCACTACAGTGATTGCTCTAATCGTGATGCTGGCGATACTTTTAATCAATTGGATAGGGTCAAAATTGAGTGGTCAGGTACAAAAAATAACTTTAGTTATTAAGCTCTTGCCGATTGCTGCAATTATAATCTTTGCTTTGTTTTATAGTGGGCCTAATCAATTAGCAGGTGCCCCAGCGCCTAAAATTACATCTGCTTCAGGAGCAATGGCCTTCGGACAGGCTCTTTTAGCTGTGCTTTTTGCTTATGATGGCTGGTTAAGTATCGGTAATTTAGCCAGTGAAATAAAAAATCCCGCAAAAACTTTAGCCAAAGCTATTATTTGGGGACTTTTAGGAGTAACGATTATTTACACTCTTCTTAACTGGAGTTATGTTAGAGTCATTCCTTGGTCAAAAGTTGTAGGTAACCAGACAACTGCTCTACTTACCGCCAAAAAATTATTCGGCAGCGTGGGTGGTACTTTGGTTGCTACAGGAATTTTAGTTTCAGTGTTTGGTGCCATTAATGGCCACCTTCTTTTAGGATCCAGAATGCCTTACGTTTTAGGCAAAGAAAAGAAATTGCCAGCTGCAAGCTTTTTCAGCAAATTAAATTCCAAAACTATTGTGCCTACCAATAGCATGATTTTTGAATGCGTCATTGCTACCATTATGATTTTTTCTGGTACATTTGATTCCTTGACCAACATGCTGGTTTATGTTTCCTGGATTTTTTCGATTTTATTATTTTTAGGTGTCCTTATCCTACGCAAAAGGCAACCAGATCTTTTACGACCGTACAAAACACCTTGGTATCCTCTTCCACCTATTCTTGGGATCTGTGGTGCTTTATTTATTGTTGTTACCACTACGCTAACCCAGCCACTTTTGTCACTTACAGGTATTTTATTGACTCTTAGCGGCTGGCCAGTTTATGTTTATGTGCAAAAGAGAAATCAAACTTAATTAAAGTATAAAAATCTATATTAAAGACTTTTATAGAATAAAAAATATAGCCTTGGAGTATTTTCTATTCCAGGGCTTTTATATATTCCAAAATTATTTATTTTTTCGCATTTCTTTTTTTAATACTAGAATTTATTTCTTTTACAGTCTGCACCTGTGACAAAATAACGATCAGCCAAATAACAATATAAGCTAATATAAATACGCCAATCAGCCAAAAATTAATCGGCCACTTATTTATCCAAGACATTAACAACACCAATAAAAATGTTCCTATGATATGAACGCTAAAGGCAATAGCTGGCGGCACATCCATTGCAAAAATCATTGATAAAATTCCTATTAATCCAGAAATAATAAAAACGGAAATAACACCTAAACGAGTAGGAACATCAGGAAAAGCAAAAGTTAATATTATCAAATAAGTAGCTGCACCAAAGCCCACACCGGTAAAGAAATAGTTAATGAAATTACTTAATTTTCTCATTTTAAAGACCCAACTCTCTTTTTAATGCTGGCAAATACAATCTGGAAACATCAGCTTTTAGATTATTTTTTAAAAGTGCGATCATATTTCCTGCAAAACCTACTTCTATCGATTCCAGAAAATTAATATTGATAATGCCATGTTTTGAAACCTGGATAAACCCATCACCCAGTTTTTCTAGTACCTGATATAATCTACCAGTTGTTTTTATCATGTTTTTAGTAGTATAAAAGGTAATATCTGTTGTCTGGATCTCTACTTTGATAATTTCTGTTCGTTTAATGGTTACTATTCTGTCTTCCACTTTGACTGGTAAAAGATCATATCTTTTTTCACCAAATTTGTGCAAATAATTAACTAAATCATTAACTGCTTCACTTTTTTGAGCTGCTTTAATTTCAACTTCGATTTCCTGTTCATTTAAATCAGAATCCGTTTTAAATTCTATTTTCACTTTACTTATTGCTCCTCCTATCAGTGATAAAAGAAAGCAAACCAATTACTAAAATTAGTATTGCAATCATTAATAGTAAAACGAGCAAGTTATTTAGCCGCCAATTATTCATCTTAAATTGTATTCCTAAATAATTTGTTAAATGCCTTTTTACATTAGCAGGAAAAGTGGCTAGTGTCTGCTTAAGTAAAAAATATCTTAAAGCAGCTGCTTCATAACTACTTGGTACTAATTTTACCAAACTTTGTGCTTGTGAGACCAATATACCATATGGCAAATAGGTCGCTACAGCAAAACCAGCGGCAGCTCCTAAAACAGCGGAAAGTCTGCTAAAAGTAGTACTCGAATGCATGAAAAGCACGATTATTTCATCTAATAATGTAGCTGCAATCGCGCCTACCAAGATATACAAAAGTCCGGGTAAATAAGCTGATTGAGGAATCGTAATATGATCAACTAATGAAAAGTATATTGCCATTACGATAAAGGTGATGATTTGCATAAAAAAGCTGACTGTTGTTCCTGATAAAATGTAAGCAAAATTTTCTGCAAAGCGTGATATGCCTGTTAATTCAAAATCAGCGTCAGCTCGACTTTCGCGGTCACTTACTTGTTGACCTAAGGCTTGAAAAGCCGTAGTAATACCAGAAACCGCAACTATACCCGCTATCATCCATAAATCTAATATCTTAGTCACATGAGGCAATTGCTGCCAATTACTTCTTAAATTATTTTGCAAAAAGCCAATATAGATAAAGAAAGAAATCAGTGCACCCAGGCATGACATGAATACAGCAGGAATGTTAGAGAAATAAATTTTCAAATTTCTACGAAATAAGGCAAACATTTAATGTATCTCCTTTCCGGTAATCTGAAGGAAGGCATCATTGATTGTTCCTTTGCGATATGAAAAATCGATAATATTTTCTTGATTGTTTTTTAAAATTTCAATTGCTTCTTGAGGGGATAATATGTCAATCGCAACTTGATCTTGACTGAGTCGAATAACTTTTTGTTTAATCTGTAAAATTTTGGTTTCCTTAACAGTAAGAATCAATTTATTAGGGGCAAATTCGGTCTTAATTTCAGCTGCAGAGCCACTGGCAAGAATTTTACCATTTTCCAAAATATACATTTGGTCAGCATTTTCTGCCTCCTCTAAATAATGAGTTGTCAAAAAAATAGTAAGGTTTTGTTGCTGCTGCAGTTTAGTCAATAATTTCCAAATAGCATTTCTTGTTTGGATATCAAGTCCTGTAGTTGGTTCATCTAAAAAAAGCAAATCCGGATTACAAATCAATGCTCGAGCTATGTCTACCTTTCTTTTTTGACCACCTGATAAAGTGCTAAATTTTTGATTTAAAAATTCTTTGATGCCGATCAAATCAATTAGGTGTTCAAGCCACTCATTAGAAAATTTACGATACATCTGTGCCCTTAAATAAAGGTTATCCTTGACTGTTAAAACATTATCTAAAATGCTATTCTGAAAAACTAAGCCTATTTTCAAATCTGCCGCATATGAAATGACACCTGAAGTAGGCTTTAATAATCCGGTTAGCATATTAATCGTGGTAGATTTACCCGCACCATTTGTTCCTAAATAAGCAACAAGCTGTCCCTCTTTAATTTGAATATTTGCTTTATTCACTGCAATTTTTTTACCAAATTTTTTAGTTAATTCCTGAGTTTCTATTAGCATAATTAACACCAACCTTTTTAATTTAAATTAATCATACTAATAAAAACCAAATTTGAAGCACAATATATAATAAGTGAACATAGAAGAAACACAAAAAGCTAAAAATAAGACATGAAAATAAAAGGCGTTAATCAAAAATTTGATTAACGCCTTTTAACTATCACTATTTACTTAAATGAATCTCGCGGTCAAATACTTGCTGCAGTTTTTCATCGAAATTGTGCGCGATGAAAATGACAGTGCCCGGCAATTTAAGAAGTTCTTGCAGGATTGCTCTGGTTCCTTCCTGATCAATTGCACTTGTGCCTTCATCTATTAACAGAATTTTGCTGTCATGTATCTGCGTACGCGCTAAAATTATTTTTTGTCTTTGACCGCCTGAAACATTCAGTTTTTGCAAATTTACTTTGGTTTCTATACCCTGAACAAATTGCGTCAAATCTGGTTTTAATCCAACGGCAACTGCAGCTGATTCAGCTAGTTGATTTAACTTGGAATTGAACATTGTAATATTGTTTTTTATTGTGCTGGGAAATAAAACAGGATCTTGGGCAATATAGCCAATTTTAGCTAAATCAGGTTTAATCACTTTTCCCTCTTGATCCTTAAACGCTATTTTTCCCGAACTCGGTTGCAAAATCCCTAAAAGTAGTTTAAATAAAGTTGATTTGCCTGTTCCGCTGTCACCTGATAGCAAAATTTTTTCGCCATACTTAACAGTGATATCAGGGAACTTTAAAGTTTCACCATTAGGAAAACTAACTGCCAAATCTTTTGTACTAAAAGCATAAGGTGTTGCTAAGTTTTGTTCATCGGTTTTTACTGGTAAAGTCGCTGCAGTAACTTTATTTCTTAAAGTTTTACTGCCCTTAATTAAGCCGAAATAGAATGGCAAGTATTCGATTGCCAGCGAAATATAGTGGCTAAAATTACCGATAACCGCAATCGCACCAAACGTGACTAGTCCGCTTTTAATTAAAATACCCGTCCAGACGAACAATATCAGGATCATAACTTGCGCAACACCATTGGTAATAATGGACAGAACTTGTTGTTCCTGTGTCTGCTTGAGGTTGGCTTTTTCTAAGTCGCGTGCACCTTTATGCATTACGCTAGTTAATTTATCGCCAGCAAGATACCGCTCTAGTTCAGCAATACCGATTAGCCATTTTTCAATCAGATCCAAATACTGCCTATTTTGATGAGATACTTTCTCCGTAGCTCTTTGCAACGGCTTTTCAATTATTTTAGGTAAAACAATGGAAACTGCTACCGAAATTAAGATGAGCAGCAACAAACTCCAGTGCATCGTTAGCAGGGCAATTACAGAGAAAATAACATAGCCCAGAAAATTGCAAATGACCGGAATTAAGTTAAAGGACTGATTGTTAACCGTATTAAGATCATTGGTCAGACAATTTTTAACTTGCGAAGTTTGATAATCTTTACGGTCATAGTAGATGTGACTTACCATTTTGCTTCTTAAGGTGTGATTAAATTCTTGAACTTGTCGTGTCAGTAAATATTCAGAGCCCCAGTCAAAAGCATACGATGAGAGATAAGCTAACGTAGTAAAAGCAATGATTAACAGCCACGCTTGACCGTCATGTTGGCGCAAGGCGGTAAATTCCCACATATTTAAGTAAGATGCCCCGATTAAAACAAAGGGTTGCAAGAAGCTAAAAAGCACCATAAATATGAAACGAATTCGATTGGTATGAAAGAAGTTTTTAAAAGTCATTGTGGTTCTCCTTCTGGCTTGCTAACCGAATCGTTTTATCAAACATATTTTTAACTTCAGAATTAAGATTATGAACAATCATGATCACAGTCTTATTAGTGTGAACAAGTTCAGCAATAATTTGCTTAGTTGCTTTACTATCAATGGCACTTGTCGCTTCGTCCAGCAAAATAATTTCGTCAGCGAAAACTTCTGATCTGGCAAGGATAATCTTTTGCCTTTGACCACCGGATAAATTATTTTTATCCAAATCAACTTGGGTATCAGTTCCTTGGGGAAATCTCGCAATGTCGCTCTGCAATTGCACTTTATTAATTAAATTAGGTACTTGATCCAACAACTGCTGGTGAAACATCACGATATTTTCCGCAATTGTTCCTGGAAACAATTGCGGATCTTGAGCAATGTAACTAATCCGGTTTAAATTTGGTTGAAAAATCTGCCCTGTATTATTTTTAAAAATAATTCGCCCTTGATAAGGCTTGATCTTACCTAAAAGAGCTTGAAGCAGTGTTGACTTGCCAGTTCCGCTATCGCCTGCAAGCAAAACTTTTTCACCCTTATTGATCACAAAATCAGGGTATTTAATTATTGGACCATTAGGATATTTAAGCGCCAAATTTTTAATTTCAATTTGGGCAATTTGAGTAGATGAACCTTTTTGTCTTGATTTAGTGTTAGAAATCAGGCTAGCCGTAGTTTGATTGATATTTTTAGTGGATTTAATCTTGACGGCAGCACTTGTAATAGAGGATACAGCTGAAAAGATACCAAAAGCAAAAGAAGTCGAAGCTAATGCCGCCCCAATTTTTATTTGCCCAGTTAAAAACAGGATACCCGCTAAAAAGGCAATCGACATTTGTCCTAAAGTATTACCAATTCCATTAATTGTATTGGAAGCACAGTTTTTATTGGTTTGATTGACTTTAGACTTTTCCAACTTCTCAGCGTAGCTGCTCATTTCTTTATTTAAGATCGTCCAAGCATGATACCGCCGCAGTTCATTTAAGCCATTGATCCATTCACCGATACCAGTTAAAAAAGTGCTAGTATTTTTCATCACTTTCCTACTTGCCTCTGAAGTCATGCGCGCCATTATTTTGGGCAAGCTTAAATCTATTAGAACAAAAATTGCAGTTAGTAAAACAAAAGACCAATTTAAGCTAAAAAGGACGCCAGCAGAAAGCAAGATAATGAATAAATTGCTAAGAACATTAACCCACGGCAGAGCAAAATCGCTGGTCAAATTATCGAGATTGCTTTACAGATAATTCTGCATTTGCGCCACTGTCGCATCGTTTTCAGTATAAAAATGGTCTACCATTTGCCCTCTTAATTGATCAAGATATTCCTGAATCTGAGTGTTAAAAAGGTAAGTCGCTAAAGGTAGAATAAATACACCACAAACTACCGGGATAAATTCAATTAATTGCCAGCGAATGTAAACTGGCAAATTGCCGACGCTTAATCCATTAACTGCAAATTGAAAAAAATATTGGTCAAGTGAGCCGGTGACAGCGAAAATAAAATAAAGTAAAATAATAAAAATTGCTCGTTGTTTATTAGAGCTAATCAGTCCCTTTAATGTCATGTCCTTGCGTCTTTCATTTTATGCTAAATCAATTTTATTAAATTTATCTAATAATAAAATGAATGAGCAAGCGTGTCAAATTAGCAGTCAAAATATAATCTATTTTTGCAAATTATAAAGGTCGTTCTTTAATTCCTTAGTAATATATTGCTTCCAATTTTTATTATGGACAATCCTTGATTTTTGAAAATGGTTAGAGATGATCTCTTTCTTAGTAAGTTTTGAAACGTTCTCCCAATTATCTGAAAATACATATGTTGCATTGCCATATAAAATAGAATCAAGTAAATATATATTTTTTTGATCGAAACAAAATACTATATAACCCGTATATCCTGCTTTTCCTTGAAATTCCCTATCAGGATTGAATTGCTCAATAAAGTCAAATCTTTCATTCATAAGCTTTATCGAACTTGGAGAAATTTTGTGATAATATTTTTTGTCCTTTCTCGCTTCAAACACCTTTTCGCCTTTAGGTATTATAGTCCAATTAACTGTTGATATTATTGGATTTAATTTGATCATATTATTTTCTAGCTTAAAAGTTTCCACTTCAGAAAAAAGTTCCAAAAACAAATTTATGCAGAATTTTATATCATTATATTCTTTTTCGTTATTGCGAAAGTTTTTATTAATAATCAATAGATCTGTTTTCTCTTTCGTAATCAACTTAAAGCTAAAATTTTTGGGTTCAATATATTTTCTAGGGTACCTACGATATTCATCTTCAGCAATTCCTTCATGCCAGTTGCCTTGCCAATCTTTTAACCTGTATGTCCTGGCCTTATAATCGATTATTTTAGGTTTAGTTTTATCAGGAATGAGTTCTCCCATAACATTTCTTTCAGAATTGATACCTAAAATGGGAATAGGCATATATATATGAGCTTTCGAATCTAGACATTCAAAATCTTTTTTTAATTTTTCTTTTATTTTAGAATTAGAATAAATACCAATATAAAAATCTTGATTCTCTTTTAAATCACTCAAGTAGTTTTTTACATTATTAATTCTTTTCTTACTAATTTTCATATAATCACTCACTTTCTATATTTTAATTATAATCTTGTATACACAATTTATACTATATAGGGCTCAAAAATATTGTATATTATAAAACGTATCCCGAAAGTTAGAGGACCATCGTAACTTTTATATAAGTTATTTAAATAACAAAGGGTAAAAGTACTCTACATAATAATTAATATTTAATCGAACAAATTGGAATTTTTTAAGTTTGAAAACTATTAAAATTATTTATTCCGACTTCGAAATAATATTGTCCAACTTGCTGGTGTCACTTAAATTGGCATTTAAAAATTCTTGATTATCTATCGGCAAATGCAGTTCAAAGTTTTCTACTGGCTGAACGCTGACTACTACATCTTTCATCGTTGCTGCCAAAATGTGACCGCCAAAGCTTAAATCGTCTGCCAAAAAATGATTGTGAAATCCTGAAACTCCGACACCTTGAAAAACAGTTGGTGTGTAATAAGTAATCATTGTGCCTGAAATATTTTCAGCTTCAAACTCCACTTGATTTTCAGCTATTTCTCCCAGAGATGGATATGGCTTACGTGATTTTTTAGAAGACCTTGTACGAATTTTTTGGAAAACACCTTTAGTCAATACTGCGAAAAATTGATTTTGAGCGTTATTTTTTGTTAAAACATCTTTTAGCATTTCTGTCAATTCGACATTTTGATAGCTTTTGAATTTGTGATAATCCGCAAAACTAACGTCAGCATAAGTCACTTTAAAGTCATCTGGCAGTTTCACAGCCGGACCACTAACATCTATTTTGTAACCGACACCATTCAATATTACTAATTCACCATCAACGCCATCACCCGTTCCAATACCAATATTGCCGTGTTTTAACAATTCTGATAGCGGTAAAGTGCCTTCCAATAGGCCTTCAACCAGCATTTGCATGGTCCCATGTTGAAATAATGTATTTTTATTCATGTATTTGCTGCTCCTTTTTTCAAAGATTTATATATAAAAACAATCAGAACAAACTTAATTTTTACAAATCAGTTTAGCACCAATTTGTTCTCAACTTATTATGTTCTGATTGTTTTTCAACTCTTGCTATTTTTAGTTTAGTAAATAACTATCTCAATCTAAAAATTCAAATGCACAAATTGATTTTCTCAAAGAAATCATTCATGTCAATGCAATCAACATCTAAGTCATCGCACACATCAGGTATTTTTGCGGCCTTATTACCATTTGGATTGTGCAAATTAGGATTCCGAATTTCACTTGTTACAATGGTTAAATTTTCTTCTTTTGCAATAGCAATAAGCCAAGGATCTGCAATTTTTTCATGTGCCCATCCTCTGTCAGCTGATAATGCTTCATCTTTATAATATTCACAGTCGCCAATATATTGTAGTACTTTGGCCCATTGTATTGCATAATTTTTATGGTTTATTATTTCTTTTAAATAATTTTTATCCAACCATTTTCTAAATTTAGGGGCTTGGTAGTTTTCATCGACCACAATTTCGGGAATGACAACATATTTATTTAAAATGGCAGGTAGCTTAGCCCAAAAACTAGGAAAATACTTTACCCGATAATACCGTTCATAAAAATTTATATAGATATTAGTATCCAGCAAATATTTTTCCATTAAATTCTGCCCCCCGTCAGAATCTTAAACGACTTATAACTAACACCAGCAATATTAAAAGCATCCGTATAAGTAATCTTATTTTGTTTTATTGCATTTTCAATATAATGTACAAAAGTCTGATCAAAACGAAATCTGATATTATTATCATAGTTTCCACCCCTAGTTTTTTTATCTACCGGGATTTTCGCAAATTCTTTTTCTAACTGTGAAACTTTTTCATCATACTCTTTTTTCGTCAAAATCTTCATATCATATAGTTTACGTACAATGACAAATTTACTAACGGGAAATTTGTGAGCTAAAAATTCAATATCATAGTTATTTAGCTTTCTAATTTCTTCATCTGGTAGCAGTACTTCTGCTGCTACTTTATTAACAAAGGCTTCTGTGCGATCAAACTTGTATGATCCTGTGTCAACTAGACTAAATATTTCTTCCTGATCAAGAAAAAGATGAACTAATTCATGAACAAGTGTAAATAACCGACCTGCCTCACTATCTTTAGAATTAACGAAAATAATGGGGGCTTTTTTGTCACTTAAGACAAAACCTCTGAACTCATCTAGCGACAAGCTTCTATGCGTATTGCTTTTCACTGAGCCATTAAAGAAGATAAAGATGCCTATTTTATTCATTTTATCTCTAAAATATTTCAACGCATTCTTTCCCACATTTTTCTGATAGTTAACTGGAATAGCGAGATAATTACGAATATCATCTACAACTTGCTGGTAATCATTTTTAATTGAATATTTTCCGATAAAATCGAGCTCATAATCAATTTCATTTCGCAGAAAATCCTGTTTTGTTTGCATTTCAACAATCGTATCTCTAAGTTCATTACTAATCTTTTCAATCCGATTTGAATTAATCGTTCTAAATTTAAGTGTATTCTTATCAGCCTCAACTGGATCTGAAAGAAGCAGCAAACCAGTCGGAACATCAATAAGTTTAGCAATTTTTGAAAGTTGATTAAAAGTAGGGGTTTTACTGCCATCTAAAAAAGCATCAATATTCTGAACTTTCATTTGTAAATAATCTTTAGAAACACCGGAATTGTCAATATAATAAGCCAAAACACGTGGATTTATGTCTAATCTAGTTACCATTAAAAACACCTCCCTTATTAATACGCATTTATACTGTTATTTTCATCAAAAATTTACATTAATGCAATCTTTAATATTATTTTATGATATTAACTTTGTTTTAAACAACTAAAGAAACTATTTCTAACTCATTTTTATAAAATAAAAATATTAAACATGCTCGCTCATAAAAATTGCGAATGAAAATAAAAAGCTCTGAAAGCTAGTAGCTAACAGAGCTAATTTACCATCTTATTCCCTTAGAATAAGAGACGTTACTTTTACATCAACTAATTAACTAGCTTTTTTCTTCTTCTGGCTGACTTTTGGCAGACCGTCTATTTTGTTTCCATTCAAATGTTGGTTACCATTAAACGAAACATTCGATCTTTCTGCAGGAGAAATATCCATGCTTCCTTCCATCTTAGAGGCTAACTCAATGTCATTGTTACTAAACATATGCGCATAGTATTTCAGTGTCGTCATAGGCATTTTATGCCCTAGACGGTGACTAACCGTTAAAACATCCGCACCTAGTTCAGCAATTAAATACGAGGCGTTAGAATGCCTCAATCCTCTACCGTCAATTCTAGGAACATCAGCAAGCTCTGAATAGCGTTTAAGCCATTTACTTAAGGTTGATTTGTTCAATGGACAATTGTCGTAAGACAAGACAAAATCATGAACACATACTTAAGCTGCTCTTCTTTCTAATTTTTCAGAACTTTAACAAGTTCATCATCAAGAGTCAAAGTTCGCCGGCTTGAATCATTTTTCAAATATGACACTAGCTCATATTCCATCTTATTCTTATACTGGAGGTTATTGATAAATCTTACCTTGCCATTATTTAAACCAACGTCAGACCATCTTAATGCCCCTGCTTCAGACACCCTACATCTCACTCTGTAAAAGAATAAGAATGTTACGTAAATTAAATTTATCATCTAAAGAGAAACGATGAACAAGGCTATCACCTACTTTGATATTGATATCAATATTTGGTAAAGTCGTTAAGATCCTTTGTCATACTCATTCTCCGAATAGTATGCGTTCTTTAACAATTCAATCCATAAACGTAAACGACAAATATTTACAGAGTTAGGATTTAGATCAACACCATATAAACAATTTTCAATAATAGTTTTCTTTTGTTCAAACAATGCTTTCTGAATTCTGAAAGAAGTTGGTTGGTTAGTATCATAAGAATAATTATTACCATAAATATCTTGAATAATTAGTTCATCGTTGGCAACAGTACAGCTAATATCATTAAGTAATTTACCATCTGTATCAAGTAAAACTCTAAGCGATGCCTTAATTGCTATTAATTCATTTAATACTAATACCAAGAAGTGACCAGAACCGACCGCAGGTTCTAATACTTTAATAGAATCGATAGCATCACTAACCTTCTTACGTTTATCAATAGAGAAAGAAATATCTCTTGTAAGCATCCCCCAACTGAACAATATCTTGTACATTTGTACCGAGAGCTTCATTTACTTTAGTTAAAACAGCCTGTCTTACAGTTCTTTTAGCCATATACATTGTGATTTTACCTGGTGTAAAGAATGAGCCATCTTTATAAACATTAATTTTTTCAAAAATCAATCCCAATACTGATGCATTAATTAACTGATCTTGACTCTCCTTATTCTTAGCATCAACAGCAGAAGTAAAATCATATGCACTTAAAAATCTAAATAAATAATCTAAAATTTCAATTTTCCCAGTTAACTTTTTACCATTAGTATCCCTTAACTTTGTCTTTGAGTAAACTTCTATTTTTCCTTCTATTAATTCACTAATTGGAAAACCTTCTCTGGACATCTCAAGTTCGATTTGTTCAAACAATGAACTATTCATATATGGAACGTTAGGGAGCTTTTGCTTGATACGATCTTTTCTTTCATCAATACTCTTAGCCATTACCATAAAGAAAAGATCATTAACATCATCAAACGTATGTAGTTTTTTATAGTTTAAGAACTTATAACTTTCACTACGATTGAAAGAAACCAATGAAGATTCCAAAAGTTTCAAAAATAAAATTTTTTTAATCCAAACAACAACTAATTGAACTGCTAGATCAAATTGCTTATCTTCAGAGACATTTTTTATATCTAATTGCTCAATAGCATTTTCAACGTAGGATACATCTTGTCTTTTACCTTCTTTGAAACGAGCAATAACTTTGTTTCCACCTTTCTTTTCTTCATGAAGCCCCATTATATAAAGTAACTCATTATAGAAATTTTTATTAAGACTGTTAGAATCTGCAAATACCATTTCATTTAACAAATTCTCAACGCTAAAGAAACGATACAAACGTGTTATATCTTGTTTCTTAAATTCTGTTGTTCCCTTTTTTATTGAATTTTTTAAGTCAAAATAACTAATTTTTATTTTCTTATTCAAAGCTTTATCAATTTCTGGAGCAATGACTTCATCAAATAAGAAATCTGTCTTTGAGCTTGATAATTGTCTACTAACTTTTTATTCTTATAAAAATACTTTTCTAATTCATTGGAATCAATAACAAAAAACTGATAGCCATTAGTTACAATACCTTTTTCAACTTTGATGTTTTTTTAATTACACGTTCACGCAAATAATAAGCTACTAATTCTCTAAAGCCTTTAGCATTCAGATTATCCAAGCTCATCATTTCTGCTGTATTATCTAACTTCTTGTATTCGACAATTACGCCTACATTACTATCAGTTGATTTACCATTATAGATAGCCAAATCAATCTTTCCTTTAGTGTTAATTTGCTTATCAGGGATAATTTCTTCTAGAAAGTCTTTAAAAACACCCTTTTGAAATTCTTCTGATTCATGCTCATTTGCTTTAATCTTGTTTAAGTAACTTTCTAAGGCATTCTTAAAAGCCTCTTTTTGATCATCTTGGGGCATAATCGCTTCAACATTACGATTAATGCTTTGCTTTAAGTTTTGTATAGTTACCATAATTTATATCCTTAAATTTTTATATCACAGTGATAATCTTACTAATTAAAATCGGCAATTAACTGTAAAGTCTTTAGCTGATCTAAAGAAAAAAATGATGCTCTCTTACTTATTCCTTTTATTTTTACATTTTCGCCTTCTTGAGGAAATTTGTTTTTTGTAATCTTTATAATTCTATATTCCCTTTGATATTTAAAATAATCCTTTTTAAGATAGCAATATGCTTTGTTACCATTTTTCAATTTTAAAAATTGAGACAAGTTATATGGATCATAATATTGAACAATATCTGCTTCATATCCAGATTCCTTTATAGATGAGAAGAAATCGGGGTTAGAAAAAATAATTAAATTACATTTGTTACCAGTGAGTTTTTCTTTATCTTCAATAAGCCGTTTTATATCATCCAAAGTATCTTTTCTTAATTTGAAATATTTTCGATTATTAAAAGATCTATCTAATTTGAAATCTCTGAAAGTTAAGAGTCCAAAACTTGCTACTCCTATTCTTTTTTCCACTCCATCTTTCAATCTATATTCCATTTGGGGATCTTGCATAAAGTCTTTATCAGTTAAAGTAATCTCTTTATCACTTTCTGGACTCCTTATGGTTATTTTACTTTCCCCCTTTTTTAAAAGTCCAACTATTTTCCCCTCATCTTCATCACCGATACCTTGACTTTCTATATTCTTATAACCTTCTAGGCTCCCAAAATGAACAGAATCTTCTAAGGTACTCTTTACATACTTATTTTCAGTTACTCTAATTGGTAATGCTAAAGTTCTAATATCGACCATTCTATATCTACCCAACTTTCATCAATTGTTAATTCAAAAATAGATAAGTTTATTCACCACTAATTCTACCCCATTCTTAAAACATAAAAAAAGCTCTTAGTTCATACTAAGAGCCTTAATAGTTTGGCAGACTTTTGGCAGACAACCAAACCATTTTTTATAATTTTGTCTAAGTCTTGCCTTTGTTAAATGCTGTTAAATCAGGATTTCCTCATCAACTAACATTGTCAGCTTATTCCCACTCAATCGTTGACGGTGGCTTACTGGTGACATCATAGACTACACGGTTGATGTTTGGCACTTCATCAACAATACGCGTTGAAATTTTTTGCAAAACATCCCACGGCAAGCGGGCAAAGTCAGCGGTCATTCCATCAATTGATGTAACTGCACGAATACCAATAGTATAGTCGTAAGTGCGACCATCACCCATTACGCCCACGGATTTGATACCAGGTAAAACGGTGAAGTATTGCCAAACTTTTTCCTGTAAACCGGCTTTTTTAATTTCATCCCGCAAAATTGCGTCACTGTCACGCACCAGTTTAAGTTTATCCTCGGTTACTTCGCCAATAACGCGAATGCCAAGACCAGGTCCTGGGAAAGGCTGACGCCAAACCAAATCATGCGGAATGCCTAATTTTTCACCCAGTTCACGCACTTCGTCCTTAAATAACTTGCGCAAAGGTTCAATTAGTTTAAAGTGTAAGTCCTTAGGTAATCCACCAACATTATGGTGCGACTTAATTGTCTGTGCTGTGTTAGTTCCACTCTCTATTACATCGGTGTACAAAGTACCTTGGGCTAAAAAGTCCACATCCTTAATTTTCTTTGCTTCGTCCGCAAACACCTCAATAAACTCTTTACCAATGATTTTCCGCTTTTGCTCCGGATCGGTGACACCTTTGAGTTTAGTTAAAAAACGCTCTTGGGCATTTACCCGAATAATGTTAACGCCTAAATCACGGTTCAAAGCAGCCATTACTTCATCGCCTTCGTTTTTGCGCAACATGCCGTGATCCACAAAAATAGCTGTCAGCTGATTGCCAATTGCTTTGTGTAAAAGAGTCGCGGTGACGCTGGAATCCACCCCACCAGATAATCCCAGAATGACCTTTTTGTCACCAACCGTTTTTCTAATCTCAGCAATTTGCAAGTCAATAAAATCGGTCATTGACCAGTCAGCCGTAGCACCACATACTTTAAAGGCAAAATTGCGCAAAATATCAAGTCCATACTGCGTATTGCGCACTTCCGCGTGGAATTGAATACCATACATTTTGGCTTGATCGTTAGCAATAGCGGCAATCGGGCAATTTTTACTTGAAGCGACTGTTTCAAAACCTGCAGGAGCACCAGTGACCAAATCACCGTGACTCATCCACACGTATTCATCTTTGGGCAGACCAGCAAATAAAACGGAGTTAGTATCTTCAACTTCGATGTCGGCACGACCGTATTCAGAATTATCCGCTTTTTCAACCTTGCCATTTAAATAAGAAGTCATCAGTTGCATCCCGTAACAAATGCCTAAGATAGGGATGCCCAATTTAAAAATTGCAGGATCTACTTTCAAAGCGTTTTGGTCATAAATACTGTTGGGCCCACCTGAAAAAATAATGCCCTTGGGGTTAATCTGCCTTATTTGGTCCATACTAATATCATGGGGCAAAAGTTCAGAATAAATACCAAAATCCCGCAACCGCCGTGTAATTAATTGATTATATTGACTGCCAAAATCGAGCACAATAATCTCATCAAAATCACTAATATTCTTTTTCAACGACATCCAAGCTCCTTTACTAACCTTATTTAATACAATATCAACTTTACTAAGAAATAGGTCACTGGTCAACAATTTTTTAGCGTAGCACTATTAGTTCACGAATATTTTTAAAAGTAATCATATAAATAATTCGAGATTCACTTTTAAAATTGGTCTTGCACATATTATGCGACTCTGTTACAATGCTTGCAACAGGAAAATAAATATCTATATATTGCCGTAATGAGGTCGGCAGTTTCTACTCAGAACCGTAAATTCTGAACTATGGATAATTTGGCATTTTATGTGGCTATTTGCTGCTTTAAAGGGCTTTTTTTACCATAGTTTTGGTAGAAAAAGCCCTTTTTGTGATGAAGGAGGAAAAAGTGAAATTATTAGAAGACCGGATTCGTAGTGACGGAGAAGTTTTACCCGGTAACGTTTTAAAAATCAACTCGTTTTTAAATCATCAGGTAGATCCCGAACTAATGAAGAAAGTCGGAGAAGAATTTAGCCATTTATTTAAAGACAGTGGTATCACAAAAGTTTTGACTTGTGAAGCTTCTGGAATCGCTCCCGGAGTAATGACAGCCTACGAATTGCATGTGCCTCTGGTGTTTGCCCGCAAGAAAAAACCTGCAACACTAAATGACGCGGTATATTGGGCAGATGTTTATTCTTATACTAAAAAAGTCACCAACCAGATTTGTGTTGAACAAAAATTTTTGGATCAAGATGATTGCCTGCTAATTATCGATGATTTTCTAGCAAATGGAGAAGCTGTTAAAGGCATGATTAATATTGCTAACCAAGCTGGTGCTCAGATTGCCGGTGTCGGTATCGTAGTTGCTAAAACATTTCAAGGCGGTAGCGACTGGCTTAAAGAACACGGCTATCGCCTTGAAGCATTGGCAGAAATCGCTAGTTTAGCTAACAATCAAGTACATTTTGTGGGAGAAAACTAATGGCAGAAAAAGAAGTTAGCCAGCAAAAAGCAGCGGTTTTAGGTTTACAGCACTTATTAGCAATGTATTCCGGGGCAGTCGCTGTACCACTTCTAATTGGTAATGCACTAAAATTTTCTCCTGCACAAATGACCTATCTAGTTTCAATTGACATTTTCATGTGCGGCCTTGCGACACTTTTGCAATTAATGCGCAATAAGTACTTCGGCATTGGTTTTCCAGTCATTTTGGGCTGCGCCATTCAAGCAGTTGCCCCATTGCAAATGATTGGTCAGAAATTTTCAATCAACGACATGTATGGTGCCATCATTGTTGCCGGCATTTTTGTAGTTTTAATCTCAGGCGTTTTTGCTAAAATTAAAAAATTCTTTCCTCCCGTCGTAACAGGGACTTTAATCACCACTATCGGTTTAACACTTGTTCCAGTGGCAATTCAAAATATGGGTGGTGGCAATTCTGCTGCTAAAAGTTTTGGCAGTGATCAAAACCTGTTCTTAGCCTTTTGCACGATGTTTATCATCTTGGCTTTAGAAATTTGGACTAAAGGATTCATCAGATCAATTTCAGTTTTAATCGGCTTAGTTGCTGGGACAGTAATTGCAGCCTGTATGGGCGTAGTTTCATTCACTCCCGTCATGGAAGCATCCTGGTTCCACTTACCCCAACTGTTCTACTTCGGAGTGCCGAAATTCGAATGGTCTTCCAGTCTGACAATGATCATCATTGCTTTAGTCTCAATGGTCGAATCAACCGGCGTATTCTTCGCTATCGGTGACCTCTTACACCATGACGTCACCGAAGAAGACTTGAAGAAGGGTTACCGCGCAGAAGGGATCGCACAGATTTTTGGTGGTTTATTCAATGCTTTTCCTTACACTACTTTTTCGCAAAATGTCGGTCTTCTGCAATTATCTGGTATTAAAACCAAGCGTCCGATTTACTGGGCCGGCGGATTACTCATGGCTATGGGTTTGTTGCCTAAAATTGGCGCAATGGTAACAATCATTCCTACCCCAGTTTTAGGCGGTGCCATGCTGGTCATGTTTACGATGATTGCTGTTCAGGGCATTAAGACTTTAGCTAAAGTTGATCTCAGTGACAATAATAATGTCTTAATTATTGCCATCTCAATTGGACTTGGACTCGGCGTTACTATTTATCCTCAATTTTTCAAAAACCTGCCGGCTACTGTCCAATTATTTCTAAGTAATGGGATCGTAATTACCAGCTTGTCAGCTACTATTCTGAATTTCTTACTTAAAGGAGGTGATAGAAAGGCAAAACAAAAAACTCAAACTGCAAATATCATGTAAATAAAATTGTTTTTACCCTTGAGACAATTTTGTTTGCACCAAAAAAGTATCTTCCTGTTAAGAAGATACTTTTTTAATTTGTAAATATCAAAGCAGTCATGCTAGCATTGTCGCTATTTTTCTTTCTGACGCCTAAAAATGAAAAACAAGTTGCCAGCATTTGTTCACCAATTTCCTTAAAAGGTTTGTCCTCAATTTTTTCAGTATATTTCATAATCCCAATTGCTGTAATAAAAATGAGAAAGGATTGCGTCAAAGGAGTAACTACTACTTCTTCACCACATTTCCTATATCCATTTATAAAGGAAGCAATTAATTTTTGATTTAACCTGAAATCTTGGTAAAAGAGTTTAATGAAGTCCTGATAATTGACCCCCATGCGAGCGCGTTCAAAATCAATTAAACGAAGATGCCCAGCAACAATTTTATAATTACGTAAGCCTACATCCCCATGTAAAACTGTAGTTGCATGTGCTATCAAGTCTTTTTCAATATCCGCTTTTTGCGCTGTAAATAAAGCTAACACTTGAAGCAATCTGCTTTTAATTTCTTCATTCTGCAAGCTATTGCTATCCGATTTTGCTTTCTCAAACAATTGATTATTAAGATATATGCCAGAAAAAGGTTTTACGTTTCGGTGAAAACGAGCTAACTGTGTTCCCATGTCAAATGCCATATCAGGAGTGATTTCTTCTTTAATATCAATTGGCGCCAAATCTTTCATGACCAAAACAAATTGTTGAGTCTGTTTGATAACAAAAGTGTCTAATACACGAGTGTTTAGTTGCTCGTTCACAGCTTTTTCGGTTAAAAATTTTCCTTTTTGTGCAAAGACTTTGACAAAAATTTTTTGTTTAAACTTTGCACTATCACCAACAAAGGTGCTGTTTTGTGACTCGTGCGTGATCTTTGTTAAATCAGCTTGCAGTTTTTCTTGTATAATTTTTTCTATAGTCATTAGTCTAGTTCTCTCATTTCACCAATGCGGGCAATGCCCAAGCAACTTAGCAAAAAATAGTTTACCGGTTTTCTTGCCAATCAAGGCAGCAGTATGAAAATGCACAATAAACAATGTTCTTCTTGATATTAATCATTTTAATCTTCATATAAGAACAATTCATCAACCGTTACCCTTAATATCTGCGCCAAGTGAAAAGCGTGTCCTAAAGATGGGTCATACTTATCATTTTCAATGGCGTTGATTGTTTGCCGAGTAACATGAGCAGCTGCGGCTAACTGAGCCTGTGAGTACCTCTGCTTTTTACGCAATTGAGCAATTCTATTTTTCACTAGTTCACTCTCCTGTCAAACTTATTTGACATTTTTAGTAAAACAACTTTTACATTTTTCGTCAATCATAAATTAGAATTTAGTTAAAATCGTTAATTCGAAAAAGTAATAATAATTTAGGTTTAAGTTTACTTATTTTTTTGCAAACAGCCCGCCTTTTTTAATACAATATAGGTTAAGTAATTTTGAAAGGAAAGATTAAATGAAAAAAGCAGAATGTACGACTATTCTTGTCGGTAAAAATGCCACCATTGATGGCTCAGCAATGATTGCCAGAAGTGAAGACGGTGGCCGTGAAATAATTCCTGAAGGGTTTGAACTTATTACCCCTGAAAAACAACCCAAGCATTATGAAAGTGTCATTAGTCACCAAAAGATTGATGATGAAGATTTAGCAGAAAAGCCTTTGCGTTATACCAGTGCACCTGATGTCTCTGGCGAAAGCGGCATCTGGGGTGCAGCCGGAATTAACTCAGAAAACGTGGCAATGACTGCTACTGAAACTATTACTACAAATGCACGTATTCAAGGCATCGATCCACTGGTTACTGAGGGTGGACTTGGTGAAGAAGACTTTGTTACTCTAACATTGCCTTATATCCACAGTGCTCTTGATGGCGTTAAGCGGATTGGTTATTTGCTGGAAAAATACGGTACTTACGAAATGAACGGTATGGCTTTTGCCGACCACGATGAAGTTTGGTACTTGGAAACTATTGGTGGTCACCACTGGATTGCACGCCGTATTCCTGATGACGCCTACGTTGTTGCTCCTAACCGTTTGAATATCGATGAATTTCACTTTGGTAAAGATGGTTTCTTGGCGGACGATGCCTTAGAAGATTTGATCAAGGAATACCACTTAAATCCTGACCGTGAAGGTTACAACATGCGTCACATTTTTGGTAGTTCAACTATCAAAGACGCACACTACAACAACCCTCGTGCTTGGTTTGTTCACAATTACTTCGATCCAGAATTCGGTGGTAAGCCAAGTGATCAAGACCAACCATTCATTTGCCACGCAAACCGCAAGATTAGTATTGAAGATATATGTTTTGTTGAAAGTTCACACTATCAAGATACCCCATTTGATCCATATGGTGATCAGGGTACCCCTGAGCAAAAGAAAACCTACCGTCCAATTGCATTAAACCGGAACTTTGAAACCCATATTTTGCAAGTTAGAAATGATGTTCCTGAAGAAATCGCTGGTGTGCAATGGCTTTGCTTTGGTCCAAATACCTTTAACAGCTTTGTCCCATTCTATACCAACGTTAATGATACTCCAGCCAGTTTCCAGACTGGTCCAAAGTTCGATTTGAATAAAATTTTCTGGTTGAACAAATTAACAGCACAATTAGGTGACACTAACTTTAAGGTCTACGGTGAACTAGAAAATGACTTTGAGCAAAAATCATTGGCCCAATGTCACTTCATTCAACATGAAACTGATAAAAAAGCAGCTGGTCTTTCAGGTAAAGAAGCTGAAGATTTATTAACTGAGGCTAACCAAAAGATGGCTGATCAAGTTTACAACAACACTATTGAACTGCTGGGTAACATGGTCAATGAAGGCCATAACCTGGCAACACTTAAGTTTGACTTGTTAGACTAATTTAATAATCAATCTTTAAAGAAGACTTAAAAAGGCTCAATACGTTAACTAACGTAGTTGAGCCTTTTATATTGCCTATTTAGCAAAAAGTACAAATTTTAATAGAATCTGTTGTTACCTAATTCTTATTTGATAAACATCAGGATCCACAAATTCTTCGCTACACTGAACCATCTTGCCATCCTGATTTTTAAGTACATTGTCAATATTCAATAATGAACAGCCAAAAGGCTTAGCCAACAAATCAGATAATTCTTTATCAGCTTCAGTAGCACTGACTAATGTTTCTTGAGGACTTAATTTTTTAATAAGTGGATTCTTTTTTAATGCTTCATATAAAGATATTTCAATGTCACTCTTTTGCAGAAATTCATAGAATGGAGCCAAAATATAACTATCATCAACAATTACTGGTTGTTCATCAAGAAACAGAACCCTTTTAATGTTTAAACAAGTTGACGAATTTAAGCGAAAAATATTTTGAATTCTGCGTGACGGAATAATTTGGGCAAAATTGATTATCTTGGATGAAGGTAAAAAGCCGTTCTTTTTAGCCGTGTATGAAAAACCTTCTACAGAATTAAGCCGCAGAAGCTTTTTTACTTTTCCAGGTTTCCTAACATAGCTGCCATTACCTTGAATCTTTTCGATTAGTCCTTCTGTTGCCAATTGATTAATTGCTTTTCTTAAAGTTACGCGACTAACTCCAAATTCATCTTGTAATTCACCTTCGGTAGGAAGCTTAGAATCGACTGGATACTCACCATCCTGTATTTTTTGCTTTAGTTTTAGCATTACTTGATAATACAAAGTATTTTTTGCTTTCATTCTTTTGAAAACCAACTTCACTTCATTTAAAATTACTTAACGCTATTTGCTTTAGTTATTAAAACATCTTTTGTATTCGGATAATTCCTGACATTAAGGTCCTTACCCTGACCAGTATAAAGTAGATAAGCAAATAATTGCAACGGTATACAATATTCTAACGGGCAGAAATCTGCATCATTTAAAAATGATCCTTTTAATACGTGGTTAGAGGATATTCCTTCTTGTGAACCAATAGAATATGCATGATCAGTTTGTTCATTCAAGGCTTTGAAAAGCTTATTAGCTCTTTCATAGCCATAATTTACTGGTGCAACAATAATAGTATATGTTTCTTTATGCATTGAAGCAATAGGACCGTGTAAAAATTCTTCTACTTCAAAAGGTTGGAAATAATCTCTAACGGTTTCCAGAGATTTTAATGCACCTTCCATGATGGTGCCTTTATTATTACCATAGCCCAATATGTACGCGTGATGACACTTTTTCAAATCAGCTGAGTTCTCTTTAAACCAATTCTTACTTTCTTTGATGATTTCATTTAAGTTATTGACCGTTTTTTCCAGACGATCAATATATTCGTCATATTCTTTAGCGGTCAATTGGCCCGTCCTTTTAGCCGCTTCTAGTGCAATTAAATAAAAGGTAAGAATAGATGCACTATAACCTTTTGTTTTAGGGCCAACGTGCTCAAAGCCGCAGGCCAAAACAATTTTGTTTTGCGCTACTTGTGAACAAGAATTATCCCGATCTTCAGTAATCACAAAATTATCACAATTTAGACTGTTTGCTCTCTTTAAAGCTGCAATTGTGTTAGTGCTTTCTCCCTCTTGGGTAATAGCTATGACTAGATCAGCACTCGTTGCCAACTGTTCATAATGAGCAAAATTATATGAATTAACTGGAATTATGTGCTTTTTCAAGATTTTTTCCATAAAAGGCTGAGCTGTAATGCAAGAATTGAAAGATGTACCTGAGCCAACCAAATAAATATTGTGGTATTTATTCGTATTATCTGCAAAAGTTTGTGCAAAATTGTTATACAATTGCTCTCTATTGGCAATCATTTTTTTAAGAGTATCTTCTGTTTCATCAATATAATCAATCATTGACCAAGTTTTCATTATTAATTATCCCTTTCTCTGTTTAATAGCGAGTTTTACTTAAAAATCCCGAAATATTTAAAAATTATTCCAAAGGCGAAGCAGCCGATCATAATCCAAGAAGTTTTAACGTGCTTCTTTTGTAGTAACCAGTATATGAAGAATGTAACTGCTAACGGCAACAAATCTGGACATATTTGATCAACAATACTTTGTAGATTCAAAACCGTTTTACCTGATTTAAAGACATAAGCAAACTTGATATTGACCATTGAAGCTATCATGCCGCCAATTACAGTCAATCCCATGACAGAAGCAGCATTAGTTGCTTTTTGGAAACCACTACCACTAGATAGAGAATCAATTGCTTTAGTTCCCAGATCATAACCAAGAAACAATCCATAATACCTGGTCAAAAAATGAGGAATATTGTATAAAATCAAAAATAATATTGGTCCCAGGATATTTCCTTTTAAAGCTAAAGTAGTACCGACACCGGCAGCAATAACTCTAAATGTTCCCCAGAAAAATGTGTCTCCAATTCCTGCCATTGGCCCCATCAAGGCAACTTTAATATTGTTAATAGTTGAGATGAAAAAGTTGGAATTAGTAGCTGCCTCTTCCTCCATTGAAGCAGTAATTCCCAGTATAAAAGGTGACATAGCATAAGTGGTATTGTACACTTCGGATTCTCGGGTCAAAGCTTTACTCAAATCCTTTTTATCAGGATAGAGCTTTTTTAGCACAGGAATAATTGAATATGCGAATCCAGGTGCCTGCATTCGGTCCATACTATAACAAGCTGGTAACAAGAACGCGCGCCAAAAAACTGACATTAAGTCTTTTCTAGTTAACTTTTTCCCTTTAAACATTTCTTCTTTAGATTTCATTGTCTTCTGTCTTCCCTTCGACTCCACTGTTGTTAGATAATAATATTAATGCTGCAATTACCGCACCAACCATTGCGACTCCAATGTTAGTAAGCTTAAAGAATGCTACCAAGATGAAACCCAAAAATAGGTATGGAGCAAATTTTTTGGTAAATGTCAGTTGCATAAGCAATGCAAAACCTAATGCTGGTAAAATACCTGCTGCTAAGGCAAAACCACCGGTAAGCCAATCTGGAATAAATTTCACCAGAGATTTAAATACTGGTGCACCTAAAAGCATAGCTACCAAAGCGATCAAGAATGGGAAAATAAAATAGTTAAATAATCCCAGCCATTGATTTCTTTCCATCGTTTTAGTATCGCCTCTGCCAGCAGCTTCTAATGACTTTTGACTTAAAATTTGATTTAAAGGCACATAGGTGATGTATTTTGTTGCCATTGCGAAAGCAGCAATTGGCATTACCAAAGCAAGTGCAAGTTTAGGCTCAGTATGCGATTGCAATACTAGTGCAGTACTAAGTGCACCACCCAAAATAACATCAGGTGGTGCGGCATTGGCTCCAATTCCTACAACACCCATTGAAAGAAGTTCAATTTGAGCTCCCAAAATTAACCCTGTTTTAACATCTCCATAAACTAGCCCCACCAGCGTACAAATTACAAGTGGTCTTTCCATCATGGTCATACCGAAAAGTCTTTCATCAATATGTCCAATTCCTGCAATTAACGCAACCAAGAATGACTGAATCATAGTCTTCCCTCTTTCTTTTCAAACATAACTAATGTTTATCAGTAATACTTTTAAAAGTATCTGACAAATCTTCAAATTTATGGTTAGGCGTAGGTTGCATACCGACCTTTATTCCCTTAGCCATAATTCTCTTAAATGAATCGATATCCTCTAACGTTAAATTCAAATTGTCGCGGATCATTGGTGCATTTTTTCTTATTCCACCAATAGTAATCTTTTCAACCCCATTCACATGCTCACAAATTTTTTCAGCATCGAACGGATTATTAGTTAAAACCATCACACGATAAGAACTATTTTGCGGATTATTTAAAAATTCAATAGCGCCATCAATTGTTCTAAAACCGATTTTGGTACTCGTTGGCACAGCCAATTTCATAGTACTCCGACGAATTTTATCGTTAAAAACCGCGTCATTCGCTACTAAAACTACATTTGCTTGTACTCTTGGAATCCAAGTCATGACAACCTGGCCATGAACAAGCCGATCATCCATATGCATTGCTACAATCAAAACAATATCCTCCTGTCTATGAATAATACCTTTTAAAACATATTATACATATTTTAAATATTTTTACAATGTTTTGTTAATAACTATTTAATTTTAAGCAATAAAAACCCTCTAGATTGAACAGATTTAATCTAGAGGGTTATCTAATAACAATATTTTTTTAATTAGTTGATGTTTACTTCATTAAAAATATAACAGAACAAAATTTACAGATTTATTTAGTTATTTTAGTACCATGCCCAAATGATCCCTTTTGTCTAATCGTTTTAGTAGCAGCTAAAGCAGCTTTAGTTAGACTCTCATTTATATCTTCATCTGAGAGGTTTTTTAATTTTTTAGTTTTAGTGAGCAAATAGACAACTAAGTTGGCAAAAAATGTATCTCCTGCACCCATAGTATCAATGGGCGTAGGATCATACTGGACTTGACCAACATACTTTTTCCTGTGATTACAGTCAAATAGCAAGGGAGGCTTACCGCCATTTGTAAATAAGACCAAAGCTGTATTAAGTTTAATGCATTGCTTTAATATTCTTTCCATATCATCAGCTTTTGCTTCCGATAAAGAAAATTGCGCAATATCAACATTTCTAGCTACTTGATCTAAATATTCAGCAGTATGATATTTGGCCATTTCGGAAAAATCATAGGCAATTATAATTCCTCTTTGGTGAAGTTTAGCAATAACATTTTCAGAATTTGCATGGCAAGCACTATAAACTACAAGTGCCGAATCCAACATTTTTAATAAACCAGGTTCATCTAGTGAAGGCAATAGCCTGGTACCTCTTATACTGTCAATAAATTGACGATCCCCATCCACAATGTTTACAAAAGTCTTTTCGGTTTGGGCATTAATTCGATTGCAAAATGATGTATTTACGTTTTCATCTTTTAAACTATTTAAGATTAATTCACCATCATCATCTTTTGCCAGACTACCAACATAGTATGAATCAACAAGTTGCTTTGGTGCAAAAACAGAAAAGTTAACTGCATTGCCCCCAGGATATTTTACATTTTGGTTTTGATAGTAATCTACTACATTATCGCCTAAACCAACAACGTATTTCTTTGACATCTTAAGCAGCTCACTATCTAATAATCTACCACTCGATAATAGCGACGCTTAGTTAGAGGATGATTTCTAATATCTTCCAAATGTAAACTCACTCTGCGTAAAGCGGCCCACATTACTGAAGGTTCAACTATTGGTCTAAATTTCGCTGAAATATGGGGTAAAGTAAATTCTTTCATATCAAACTTGGTAAATTGGTCTGTATATTTAGTAGCAAAGTTAGCCACTCGCTCGTCTAGCGGCCTCGTCGCTCCTTCTGATTCAAGCAGCACCACTGGAACATCTTTATCAACCAATTCAAATGTACCATGAAAAAATTCAGGTGAACTAACTGATTTGGTTCTAAGCCATTGCGATTCTTCTAATACACACATTGAATAACTATATGTCGTTCCCCACAGGTCGCCAGAGCCAACCCATATTTGGTAGTTGGCATTTTGATATTTTTCTGCAAATTCTTTTGCTTTATTGTCAACCTCTTGGGCAACAACATTCATATCTTCTGGTAATGACTTAAGTTCATCAGCAAATTGTTCATAGTCATTAAATTCATTATTTACTTGCATAATTTTGCCAATCAAGAAATAAAAAGCTAATTCTTGAGGATGATAGCCAAAAGTATTAGCGGCATATGTTGAGTGCTTTGCCAGTGGCGTATTATCTTTGTTAACAATTGAAATAGTTCGTACACCCAATTGTTCCATCTTTTCAGCCAAAGCAACAGTTTCCTTAGTATCACCTGATTTAGAAAGTAGAATAACTATACTATTTTTGTTTAGTTTCTTACTTCCTACAGCTAAAAAGTCCGCAGCTGTCAGCAAATAGCTGGGAATTGATGACTTACTTTCCATCCAATAGTTAAATGGCTGCATCACAGCATTTGAACCACCAGAGGCAGTGAAAAATATATTACTAATTCCTTCTTTTTGCACTTTCAGAGCAATTTGCTCAATGTCAGCCCGTAAGCTATATGCTTTTTTTCCTTCAGTTACAAACTTTTCAGCGTCAAACTTTAACATTACAGTTTTCCTTTCTTCTATGCCTTTAAAATTCCTAAATAAGCCATTAAAATGCCGAATACAAAAATTCCGACCAATATAGTAATTGTTGATACCTTTTTCTTTAATAACCAATAAATAAACAGCACACACGCAAGAGGCAACATATTCGGTAAAACACCGTTAATCATAGCGTTCCATGTTTGGGCATCATTTCCCTGACCAAGCTTACCTGCAACGGTGATTGTTACCATACTTGCCGACATTCCGCCAATAACCATTAAACCAAGAATTGATGCGCCATATGCAAATTTTTCAAGCAAACCAGAGGACTCGGCACTCTTTAGCATTGAAGCTCCCAAGTCATATCCTTTGATTAAACCAATCCAGCGTACTAAAAGTGCGGGGACGTTGTAGACTAACAAAAATAATATTGGACCTAAGATACTACCTTTTAATGCAAAAGAAGTTCCTAAGCCAGTGGCTAAAATTCTTAAAGTGCCCCAAAAGAATGAATCTCCGATTCCTGAAAGAGGCCCCATCAAAGCAGCTTTAACATTATTTATTGATTCCGGATCAAAATTATCCGGGTTTTTGGCATTTTCTTCTTCCATTGCTGTAGTAATTCCCATTACCAACGTAGAAAGTGGTGGTGAGCAATTGAAAAAAGCCATATGCCTTTGAAGGGCCTCACTTCGTTGCTTTTTTTCTGGATATAACTTGTCTAGAACCTTATTCATGGCATAGCTATAGCCCATATTTTGTTGTCTTTCAAAATTCCAAGAAGCTTCTAATGTGAGAGAACGCCAAAATATTCCTTTTAAATCTTTTCTAGTAATGGCTTTTGTAGCAGAATCAAAACTCATTATCATCATCCCCTCCTGGATTATTATTTAACTTATTAGCATCAATTTTATTTTCAAGATGCAGCACAATGTACATTAGGCAGAACGCAAAGATGGAAATTCCCAAAATTGGTATTTTTAAATAACTGTACAATGCAAAACCAAGTACAAAGTAAATCGCCACATTTTTCTTTAAAATCATTTCCAACAATAAAGCAAAACCTAATGCTGGCATTATTCCAGCTGCAACATTTATACCATTTTGAACAAAATCAGGGATCATATTGAGCAATTTTGTCATTACTGGGCCACCTAAGTAAAAAGCAAGCCCGACAAAAATCGCTCTCGGTATACATTTGACTGTGATAAAACCATACATGTTCATTCTGCTCAGATGTCTACTATCACCTTGTTCAGCATATTTATCGCCCTTCTTTAAGAATATAGGTAAAATTACAATCGTTAATAAATTGTCAATAATCAAATACAGTGCAGCAACCGGAAAGGCCAAAGTAATGGCAAAACCAGCTCCTTTGCCTGTTGATATTGCAAAGGCTGTACCCAAAACTCCTCCAGCAGGAACATCTGGTGGCCTAGAAGCGCCAATAGTAATTGCACCCATGAATGCCAGTTCAATAGTTGCACCCATTATGATCCCAGTCTTTAAATCGCCCAGTACTAATCCAGTTAGTGCTCCAGTAACAAGTGGTCTAGATAAGTTACTAGTTCCAGTTAACCAGTCAGCTGGAGCAAGAGCTGTAATTAAGGCCAGCAAGATTGATTGAGTCAATGTGTTCATTTTTTAAACCTCCTTTTTAGTATTTATAACCGTTTAATCAAATCTATTTTTTTATCTGTTGGTACCATTTGGGCAAATATTTCTATGTTTTTTTGTGCTAATTGTTTGAGATCAGATATATCTTTATCATTTAAAAAGACTGAAGAAGTTATTTGGACAGAACCAGTAGTTTTACTAGTTCCACCAACATTAAGTTCCTTTATTCGTGGGCAACCGTTTAACAATTGGTAAGCATCACTAACCGTTTTTAAAACGATGAAAAGACGGTATTTATCAGTAACACCTGAATTTATTTGCTTAACAGAATCAGCAATAGTTTTAACTACGACTTTTACACCTTGGGGTGCTGCTAATTTTAATGCAGTCATTTGCATATCATTATTTGCAGCTGCATCGTTCGCAACCAAAATACAATTAGCGCCAATAGCAGAAATCCAAGAAAATGCAACTTGCCCGTGAACAAGTCTATGGTCTACCCTTGTTCCAATAATCATTGTTTTCTACTTCCTTTTTTAAAATTCATCCCGTTTAATATCCAAATTAAGTTCATTACAAAATTTAACGCTGTCTTTTGCGCTTTTGATTGATCTTTTTATAATTTTATTGATATTATCTTGAGACTTTTGTTCTATTTTTAAAACTAATTCAATAATTAAAGGCAAAGATAAACCAGCAATTAAATACAGATTGCCCTCTTTATTCAAATACTTCATCCAATTATTATTAACGCTGCCACCAAAGATATCGGTACATACGATAATAGTTTGCCCACGATTTTGATTTAAGTAATCTACAATCTTCTTTTCAATATCATCATTGCCATCTACATACGCATTGATGTAATCGAGAAATTTTACATCACCAACTATCATCTTGGCCGACTGAACAACGCCTTGTGCCATTGTCCCATGACTCATGCATAAAATTTTCATTTTTACCATCGGCTCCTCACTAGATCTTTATTAATTGACTAACTAAAAACTGAGGTTTTAATCAAATTAATAAGGGATTCTCTTGTAATACCTACGAACAGTCAGAGGATGCTTTCTTTGATCTGAAAGATATGCACTAACTCTTTCCAAAATTGTAGCTAATACGATTGGAGAGATAATCTTTCTCGTTTCATCTGAAATATCCATCTGATAGTCTTTCGTATCAATCACAGTAATGGTATCTGTAACTTCAGGTAAGAAATGACGAACACGATCTACAATTGGTCTTGAAAAATCTTCTCCTTCAAAGACAATGACACTAACTCCCTTTTCAACTAATTCTAATGTTCCATGGAAAAAGTCTGCAGCTTGTACGGGTCTGGTTTTTATCCACTGCATTTCTTCTAAAATACACATACCGTAATAATATGCTTCAGTAAATGAGTCACCTGCACCTGTAATAATATGGTACGGAGTATCTTGAAATTTCTGAGCAAATTCTTTCGCCATAGGTTCTGCCTGTTGTTTTACTTTTAATAATTCTCCAGGCAATTTGGCAAAATCTTGGAAATAAGAATCATATTTTTCAGTTGTTATTTCACCCTTTTTTAACATTACGCGCAGAACTATCATCAGGCCCTGTAAATAATAACTTTCAGAACTTGTATCATCTAAAACATCATTATAGACAGTGTAGGTTGCCTCTTTTTCAAGTGGTGTGTTTGGACTGCCTACAAGTGCCAAAGTTTTAACATGTTTCTTATTGCAAAAATCAACTAGTTCCAATGTTTCTTTAGTTGTTCCCGATAATGAGGGTATAACAACTAATGATTTGCTTGAAAAAGTTTTATTGGGAGATGCAATGAATTCAGCTGCTAAGACCCGCTGAAATGGGAAAGCACTTCTAGTCCTTGCAAATTCGATGGTAGAGTCAAACAAAATTCCTACACCACCTGAACCGATGAAGAAGATATTATCAATTTCAGGTAGCAATTCATCAATAACAGTATTGATATTATCCTTCTGGTTCACTGCCCCTGTTTGAGTCTTCAAAAATCTGTTTTTATCAAAGTTAAACATTTTATTCCTCCTAAAAATTACCTTTGGTTAACTTTTACGAGTAAAGATTAGCATTTATATTACAATGTGTCAATATTTTGTTGACATTATTATTTACCAAAGGTAATATATAATGCGTAAGCGATTACAAATTGAAGGGAGTAAAACATGATTTCACTATTCAGAATTGATGACCGTCTTATCCACGGACAAGTTGCAATGGCTTGGTCTAAGGCAGCTAACGCTGACATAATCATAGCAGTAGACAAGACAGCAGCTAATGATCAATTACAAAAAATGGCTTTGCTTTTGGCCAAACCATCGGGGGTCGAAGCTAAAATAATTGATCCTAAAGATTTTGCTAAAACATACCAAGAGGTAAAAGAAAGTAAAGTTATGGTAGTAGTTGGCAATCCGATCGATGCCAGCAAAATAGTCAAAGAACTAAAAGGAAAAGAAAATTTTGATATCAACTTAGGTAATCTAAAAAGTGGTGATAATAAAGAAAAAATTTCTGGATCTATTTATGTAACTCAAGAAGAAAAATTAGCATTAGAAGAAATAAAAAAAGATGGCTTTAAGATTTACATTCAGGGCACACCAACTTCCAAGAAAGATTTTTATTAATTTAATTCCAATTATTTTGAAAGGGATGAATTTAAATGATATTAAAGAACTTACTTATAGCTCTTGTTGCTTATATTTCACAACTTGATGAAAGATATCTCGGGGCATCAATGATGAATCGTCCTATTATTATTGGGCCTGTTGTCGGTCTTATATTAGGCGATTTACAAAAAGGCATTGTCATTGGTGCAGCTTTAGAAGCAATGTTTATTGGTATAGTTACTATTGGTGCAGCCTTACCTCCCGATGTTGGAGTAGCCAGTGCTATCGCAACGGCACTAGCAATCCAAAGTGGTGCAAGTACTAATGTTGCAGTAACGTTAGCAATGCCATTTGCCATAGTTGCTCAAGGACTTAACATGCTGGCCTTCACACTTAACTCTTACACTATCAAAAAAGGCAGAGACGCAATTAAAAGACATAATTTTAAGAGTATGCAAAGATGGCATTTTTTCCCATTAATTCTCAGACTTCCTTCTGGAATCTTGACTTTCTTAGTACTTCAACTGGGAACAAAAGCTGCTCAATCTTTAATAGCTTTATTACCAACAAAGATAATGACTTCTTTTTCAGTCGCGGCTGGTCTGCTTCCAGCAGTTGGATTTGCAATGTTAATACAAATGATGATGGATAAGAAGGTTGCTCCATACTTCTTTATTGGCTTCATTCTTAGTTCATATTTAAAGATGCCGGTAATTGGAGTTTCAGTACTTGCTTTACTCATTGCACTTTTAATAACTCAAAAAAATAAAGCAGCAAAGAATAATCAACAGTAAATAGAGGTGATTTTTTATGGCTAAAAAGAAATTAACAGTAAAGGATTTAAATCGAGTATTCTGGCGCTCTTTTGCATTGCAAGGATCAGAATCTTATACAGACATGCAGGGAATGGGCTATACTTTTTCGATTTTGCCAGCTCTTAAAAAGATTTATGCCGGCAATGATGATAAGCTCTACGAGTCTGCATTACGAAATACAGCTCTTTTTAATACGACTCCCCACATAGCTACATTTATTATGGGAATGTCATTAGCTTTGGAAGAAGAAAACTCTGTTGACCCGGATTTTAACGTTGAGGCAATTTCTTCCTTAAAAGCGGCATTGATGGGCCCTGTAGCAGGGATCGGAGATACTTTATATTGGGGAACATTTAGAGTAATTGCTGCAGGAATTGGTCTTTCTCTTGCTACTCAAGGTAATATTTTAGGACCAATTCTCTACTTTTTAATCTATACTACTTTACATTTTATTGGTCGCTATGGTGGAATAAGGTTAGGTTATAGCATGGGTGCCAAGGCAATGGAAAAAGCTTATGAAGGAAATTATCTTGAAAAATTTACGTTGGCCGCTTCCATTGTTGGTTTAATGTCCATTGGTTCTATGACATCTTCATTAGTTAACTTTAAGATTTCTGCAATCTTTAAAACTGCTGGTGGCACAATTAATGTTCAAAGCATTCTTAATGATATCTTTCCCGGACTACTGCCTCTTGGCTTAACCTTTTTAATGTATTACCTGTTAAAGAAAAAGGTTAAGGTAATCTGGTTAATATTAGGAATTTTCGTCCTTGCTATTGCAGGAGTTTATCTGAATATCCTAAAGTAAAGAATTGTTATTAATTAAAAAATGTGCAAAACGCATTATTTGCGAAACTGTCAAATTTTTTGTGTAAATAGATTTTTCTCGTAGATTGATTTTTTAATCTTTTATTTAATCAAAGTAGGATTCTAAGGTATCCTGAACCTGACCAAAGCCTTTGTGGATTCGATTGAAATAGCGTTCGTTGTAGCTCATTGCCTGAATGCCAATAAAAGTATCAAGCGACTGTTCAGTTGGAAACTCTGCTTTAGGCTTAGCTTTACGCTTGATAACGTTGTTAAAGGATTCGATCATATTGGTAGAGTAAATTGAAGCCCTGATCTGCTTAGGATAGCTGTAAAAGACCAGCAGATCAGGTTCAATATCTTTGAGATTTCTGATGACATGGTTGTACGCTCTGTTCCACTTGTCATAGAAGGCGTGCAAGACTTTGATCGCAGCTTTTTTATTTGGCTGTTGATGAATTTGCTTGAATTCATTCATGATCGTTTCGCGATCATCTACGCGTACTTTAGCGCAAATATTGCGCATGACATGAACTAGACAGCGTTGAAAATGAGCTTTCGGATAAGTCTGCTCCAGCACTGTCTTCATGCCCACAACGCCATCTGAAAGAAAGAGCTCAACCTGTTCTAGACCGCGAGACTTCACATCTTGAAGCATTTCCGTCCAATTCTCGACGTTTTCGCTGGGAGCAATGCGGTAATCGATGACTTCCTTGTGGCCATTAGGCTTGATGCCAATGGCAATATAAACTGCTTCACGATCAAAGGTTATGCGACGCAAAGGAATGTAGGTAGCGTCCAAATAAACGCAGAAGAACTTGTCACTGAGTTTGCGCTGATGATAGGCCTCGACTTTTGGAATCATCTGCTTGGAGATGTTAGATACCTGAGCTGGGCTGTAATGACTGCCATACATCTTTTCAATCAAGTCGGCTATTTCTCTGGTGGTTACGCCTTTGGAATATAGCTTGATAATCATGCTTTCCAAGACATCGGAGTGCTGCTTGTAGTCAGGGAGCGTGTGCTGATGAAACATGCCGTTGCGGTCCCTAGGCACCTGAATTTCAATCTCGCCAAATTGCGTATCAACCTTGCGAAAGTAAGCACCATTGCGTGAATTGCCTGTATTCCAGCCAGCTCTGGCATAAGGATCATAGCCTAAAAACGCAGTCAGTTCAGCCTCTAATAGGTCATTAACTGCTTGCTGGAGTTCTTTGCGCAATAAATCGTTTATTTTGTCTTGATTGAATAGAGCTTGTGCCATATTTTTGGTAAAATCATTCATGAAGGAGTTCTTCTTTCTGTATGTGTTTTTTTGTTCAAACCAATCATACGAGAAAGGAACTCCTTTTTCTAATGTTTTAAGAAATTAATTTAAGGAATTATTCATCCTTACACAAACTATTTTACGGTCTCTTATTTGCTGTTTTACACATTTTTTCTTTGTTCAACTGAAAATCACTAAATGAGTCTTATATATGATAGAATTAATATTTACTATATTAGTTTACCTTTGAAAAAGAGTATTAAAATAGGATAGAGCTAGTTATCTTGCTAGGAACTACTATTGAAGTATACACTTAAATATATAAGAAATTTTGCTAAAATTAAATGAAATTTGTTAGTTTATTTAGATTAACTGTTTTGTCAATAGCTATGCTTGTTATATAATTCTACAAGTTACAAAGCTGGAATCAGGTTCCAAAATTTATACTCATATTGGGTGTGGTTATTAATGATATATAAACAAATAAAAGAAAAGATTTTCAATCAATACATTAAAGTGGCAGACAAAACCGGTTTAATTCCTTCTGAAAGAAGTTTATCAGAAAAATACGAAGTAAGCCGGCCAACAATCAGAAAAGCCTTAACTTCATTAGAACAAGATGGTCTGATAACTAAAGACTACGGTCGAGGCTATATAATTAATCAAACTGTATCTGGCCAAGATAAATATGTAGACCATGAGCTAAGCACATTTATTGGCTTTTTTGAAGATGCCGAACACCAACAAAAACCAACGTCTTCGAAAGTTTTACAACAATCGGTAGAATATGCGGATGAAAATATTGCTAAAAAGCTAAATCTTGAAAAAGGCGATCCTATTTTTGTTCTGTCAAGAATACGTTATATAAAAGAAACACCAATGTGCGTTGCTAGGTCCTATATACCTCTTAAATTTGATGGCAACTTAATAAATCAGGATTTTAGTAAAAAATCTTTATTTACAACTTTAAAAGACAATGGACTTAAATTAAATAAAGCTAAACGTACAATTGAAGTCGTTAGAGAGGAATCGCCAGACTATCTTTATTTAAAGATAGACAAAAGTGAACCAATTTTAAAGTTTACCAGCATAGGCTATACCAAAAAAGGTATTCCATTTGAATACGAGGAATCAAGATATCCTGCCTACAAAGTAAAATTTGAAAGTACTGTTTGTTAGAATTGATAATCACATAAAACAAAAAAGTTCTTAACATATGATATAGTCTCTAAATTTAGGACAAATTTGGGTATCATATCAATATTGTGTTTAAGAACTTTTTTAGAGTTATTCTCTTAATAATCTTTTTGCCAAAGCAAAGTCACCAACAGTAGCAGAACCATTATTCACAATTTCTGGCATAGTAATATATTGCTCTAATGGAGGTACGTGGACATAATCGTTTAGTAATTTCGCAAAATCACGTCGCACTTTTTCTAGAAACTCTTCACTGGTAACGCCACCGCCAAAGACGATTTTATCTGGACGTAAAATCAAAGTAACTTGCAAGGCAGCCTGTGCTACATAGTAGCTCATAATATCCCAAACAGGATCAGAAAGCGGCACATCTTTACCCGATTTATTTAGGCGTGCTTCAAAGGTGGGACCTGAAACTAAACCTTCCAGGCAATCTTTGTGAAAAGGACAAACACCAGCAAAATCTAAATCATCTGGATGGCGCTTAACTTTAACGTGTCCCATTTCGGGATGACCTAAAGAACCTGCCAATTTACCGTTAATAATAGCTCCGCCACCTACTCCGGTGCCGATTGTGTAGTAAACAAGAGAGTCAACATCTTCATTTGATAACTGTGACATCACGTATTCGCCACAAGCTGAACCATTAACATCAGTAGTAAAAAATATTGGCACTTTAATTGTTTTTGTCAAAAATCCGACAAAGTCAGTATTACTCCAACCCTTTTTAGGAGTATCAGTTATAAAGCCATAATTAGGTGCCGTTTTTCGCACCTCAATTGGTCCAAAAGACGCAATTCCAATTGCATCAACTTTAAACTGCTTAAAGTAATCTACCGTTTTTTGTAAGGTTTCCTCTGGTGTCGTAGTGGGAAAAGTTGTTTGATCCTTAATTTGATAATTCTCATTGCCGACCGCACATACAAATTTTGTACCACCGGCCTCAATTGATCCTAGTATCATTTATATCTCCTTAATTGACCTTTCATTTTAATTACTTTTTTATTATAACTCTCAATCAGAATCTAAAAAATTTTTTCTCAAATAAAAGGTGCACCTTCTTGCAAGCCATATAAAATAATTACTTATTAAAAAAGCCCGAAGCAATCATACTTCAGGCTTTATATTTTACTTAATCTATATTATTTATCTTATCTATATTAAGTTTTTGAACAATTTTCAATCAGTAGTAGCAATATTACCACATAATCTTATACTTGATCTATTCCTTTAATTAATCAGGATACTTTCCAATTAATAGCACTGGTATTTCTCCCATAGTCCCATACTTAACGAATTCTTTTAGTTCTTTGATAGATGTCAGTGCGATTTTCTTTTCGTATCCTGTCAATTCATTGGCCAACGTTTCAGCTTTAGCTAATAGTTCTGCAGTTGGCTTATTATTATCTCTAGCCGTCGTAACATCAAGCTCTGCTTGCACCAAAGGTTGCAGCTTTTCATCTTCTGTATTTTTGTTATATATACCAGTTAGATATGTAGTAGAACCCTTATATTTACCATCTTTTGAAACTAAATCAACAAACATGCCATTATGAATTGACCAAACTTTTTTAACTTTAAAAAGTGTATTGTTCTTGACGATCTTTTTAATGACTTTGGTACTATAGGGTTTACCAGTAGACTTATATAAGGCTCCCTTTGTGGCATCAGTTAGTTTAAAAACATAACCGGCCTGAGCAAACTTTTTGGACAAAGTCTTTTGAGAATAGTGAAAGACCGTTTCTGCGCTTGTAACAGTTTTTGCTTCAACATTGTTGACAGAAAAAACTGCTCCGACAGGAACGCTTAGCAAAGCAGCAGCTATGATAGTTTTAAAAAATTTATGAAAGTCCTTTTTCATTTTTATACCTCATTATTTCATCTATTATTAATAATGATGTAATTATATTACGTTTTTATTACAAAAAAAACAATAAAGTATTTTTTATAATTTAAAAATATAAACAAACAGGCTAATCATTATGATTAGCCCACTCAACTATTATTCAGTTACTATTAAATTATTTACTCGGCACATCCTGAATTTTCACATTGGCTCCGAGCAGACGTAATTTTTCTTGGACGCGATCATAGCCCCGTAAAATATTGCCAGCATTGTTGATAACAGTTGTACCATCGGCCATTAAACCGGCTATCATTAAACAGGCTCCTGCACGAATTTCGCCAGCTGAAACCGTAGTACCATGAAGCTTAGCAGTAGGATGAACCAAAATAATATTGTCTTCAACCTTAATATCCGCGCCCATTTTGCGTAATTGTTTAATGTGTCCAATTCTTTTTGGGTAAATTTGGTCAATGATGACACCTTCACCAGACTTAGCAGAAAGCAAAAGCGGTGTTACCGGCTGTTGCAAATCTGTCGCAAATCCGGGATAAGAAGAAGTACGAATTTGGGTCATTTTTAAATCCCCAGCAGGATAAACATAAAGCGAATCCTCTGTTGCATCAATTACCACACCCATTTCTTCTACTTTAGCTAAGTAAGAATCAAGATGTTCTTCAATAATATTATGAATGCAGATACCGTTGCCAATACAACCAGCAAGAGAAATATAAGTGCCTGCTTCAATTCGATCAGGAATAATAGTATGGGGAGTTTTAGCTTCAAGACGCTCAACACCCTCAATCCTAATAGAATCAGTTCCGGCACCTCTGATAACCGCACCCATATTATTTAAAAATGTAGCTAAATCAATTATTTCAGGTTCTTTAGCAGCATTATCAATAATAGTTTGTCCTTTAGCAGTTACAGATGCCATAATTATATTCATTGTGGCACCTACTGAAGGCATTGCCAAATGAATTTTAGCACCATGCAGACCATCTGCAGGTGAAGTAATTTTTATTTGATCATTCTCATTTTTTACACATGCACCTAGGGCTTCAAATCCTTTAATATGCTGATCAATGGGGCGGGGACCAATATCATCTCCACCAGGGAAGCCCACAACAGCCTTACCAAAACGACCAAGAAGAGCACCCATAAAATAATAAGATGCGCGCAAACTCTTGATTTTACCACTTGGCAATGGGCTCATCTTAATGTGTTCTGGATTGATACGCAATGTCGTATTTTGAAAATCACTTGCGACACTCATTTCACTTAGCAGATCCATTAAGTTGTCAACATCTGCAATCCTTGGAACGCCTTCCAAAGTTACAGGTGTACGCGACAAAATTGATGCTGGAATCAATGCAACAGTCGAGTTTTTGGCACCACCAATCCAGACATCACCCTGCAGGGGCTTTCCACCATGAATTATCATTTGCTTCATTGGCGAAAAAATCCTTTTCTATTTCGTTTAGTCATAATAATGTTATAGGAATTTAACAGAAAAAACAAGAGAAGACCTTCGCCTTCCCCAGCCCAAAAAACTAGTTTTTGTATTATCTAAATATGCCAATTAAAGCTTTTCTTCAGGAAGACCACTTGCAGCACCAATAAATGCTTTATAAAGTCCCTCAGGTCTTTGTGGCCTGCTCAAAAATTCGGGATGATATTGAGCAGCAATAAAGAATTTATTTTTAGTCAATTCAATAATTTCAACTAAATGATTATCTGGTGAAACACCGGCAAATGTCATACCGGCTTTTTCAAAAGCTTCACGATATTCATTATTAAATTCATAACGATGACGGTGACGCTCTTGGATAACATCTTGATTGTCATAAGCAGCAGCAGTCTTTGTCCCCTTCTTCAAAGTTGCAGGATAAAGGCCCAAACGCAACGTTCCGCCAATATTTTCTTCATCACGTTTATCAGCCATAATGTCAATAACGTTGTGCTTGGTCTTAGGATCTGCTTCAGTAGTATTAGCATCCTTGTAACCCAATACATCACGAGCAAATTCGACTGTTGCCATCTGCATCCCCAGACAAACGCCTAAAAATGGAATATCATTTTCACGAGCATATTTAATAGCAGTAATCATACCCTCAAAACCACGAGAACCAAAGCCACCCGGAACGATTAAACCATCTGACCCTTTCATATAGTCAGCAATATTATCTTCAGTCACATCTTCTGCCTGTACCTTATTAATCACGACGTTTGTATTGTAGGCGTAACCAGCGTGTTTTAAGGCATCTGTAACGGAAATGTAGGCATCTTCCAGTTCAACGTATTTACCAACGAGAGTAATTTTTGTAGTATGCTGCAAGTTCTTAACACGTTCGGCAAGTCTTTGCCATTCGGACATATCTGCTTTATCCTTAGGACTCTTGAGATGCAAGAAATCACAAACTTTTTGATCCATTTCTTGTTTTTGGAAAGCCAAAGGCAAATCAAAAAGTGAAGGAGCATTAATTGACTCAATAATGCGGTCAACCGGCACATCAGTAAAGTTAGAAATTTTATCTTTGTGCTCTTGATCAATTGGCATTTCTGCACGCAAAACCAACATATTAGGTTGAATTCCAATACTACGCAGTTCAGCGACTGAATGTTGTGTCGGCTTTGTTTTCATTTCTTGGGCTGCATGCAAGTAAGGTACTAAAGTACAGTGAATGTACATGACATTTTCTTCACCAACTTCACGTCGCATCTGTCTGATAGCTTCCATAAAAGGAGTTGATTCGATATCACCAACAGTACCACCAATTTCTGAAATGACAACATCAGAATCAGTTGTCAGACCTGCACGCATGATTTTTTGCTTAATCATATCTGTGATGTGGGGAATGACTTGAACAGTTGCACCATGATAGTCCCCGCGCCGTTCTTTTTCAAGCACTTCTTTGTAAATTTTACCGGTAGTAACATTGGAATATTTGCTTGTGCGTACGTCCACAATTCTCTCGTAGTGACCCAAGTCAAGATCTGCTTCAGTACCATCATCAGTGACAAATACTTCACCATGTTGATAAGGATTCATTGTTCCGGGGTCGATGTTAATGTATGGATCAAATTTTTGCATTGTCACCTTTAAACCGCGGTTTTTTAATAATCGACCTAAGCTAGAGGCAGTAATTCCTTTACCAAGTGAAGAAACAACACCGCCAGTAACGAAGATATATTTTGTCATTAGCTCAAACTCCTTTGCAAAAAATAAGAATAATCAAAAATAAAAAAGCTCCCATACGGGAGCTTAAACGCACATAACGTGCCCAAATAAAATACTATCTATTTTATGAGACAAAGTCAAGAAAATTATTCATCATCATCATCATCTTCATCATCGTTCAATTCAGACAACTGACCTTCAATGCCATCTGGCAAGTCTTCATCATCGTCGTCATCGGTGTTGACATATTCATCGTCATCGTCAAAATCATCCGGCTCATCATCAGCAGTGGCATCCAAGTCTTCGTCTTCTGGATCATCATTATCATAATCAATGATATCATCGCTACCTGTAGCACTCGCTAAAAAGGCATTAACTTTCTTATGGTGCGTCCGAGTATCTTCTTCATCCTCATCTTCTGGGTGATTAACTTCTTCATCAACTGATTCATATGGAAACCAAGAACGAAGAGCCCACACATTTTCACCCATCGAAATGAATTCACCATCGGTATTCATGTCAGTATAGAATTGGGGCAAACGGTCCCTTATTTCTTCATCACTCACGCCTAAGTACTTTTGCACTGCGTTAACAATATCAGCAAAAGCCATTCTTTTATTGTTATCTTCTAAAATTGCGCGAGCAACTTCAATCATTGATAATTCATTGCGATTTTTGTCTTTAAAGTCGTTTAATCCCACAATGTATTCCTCTCTCTTAAACAGTCTTTCTTATTTTACTAGGCGTTCAAGTAAAAATCAATGTGACGGTATAATTACCTACTAAGTATAGACCACTATAAAGGTTATATTCAATCTGAAGTTCGCTTGAACCATTATTTTTAGGGAAAAATTTAATAAATTCAGTTGTACTTTGGAGATCCATTTGATAACCTTGAGCAACATAGCGACAATCTTCCCGCTCACCAACGACAAAATGGAGTTGTGAGTAGTTATTTCTGTCAGTTCCCCGCCTAATAATCACATTACCTTCTCTAATTAATATCTTAACGGGAACTTTGCCATCTTCCAAATATGAAACTCTGGTATTGCCGGCAGACTCAACTAATTCGCCATCAGCTGTTTTCTTGAAAGTTTCACTATCTTTACCTTGGATTATTTTGCTAGTAAAATCAATTTTTACTTTAGTCATATATTTGATTCTTTGAAATAAAAAAGCCAACCTTCCAGATTAGCAAATATGTCGTAATGTCCTTCTTAATTTTAGCAAAAAATATTATAAAACAAATTATTTTTTAATGCCAACAATTACTTTAAATAGTTTTTTTGGGTACTATCAGCAAAATATTTATACCACCTATTATAATTAAGCTCGCACAAAGAACAATAATAAATTTTTCACCAACATGATCAAGAATTATGCCAGAAACAACTGACGAAACGGGTCCACCAATATTGGCAAAAGTTCTGATTGTGGTTAAAACCCGCCCTAAATAATTATTTGCTGTGGAAGTCTGAATGACAGATTCTGCAAGAACGTTATGAATACTGGTAGCAGGACCAAAAAGAAAAAGCAAAATACCAAAAAGTACCATGTTTTTTAAAGAAAACAACATCAAAATAAGCGGTATGGCGCTAATAGTCCAAGCCCAGCCAACTGTTATAATTTTTGCTTTCATTTTGCCGGCTATTAAGGCTCCCAGTATTATTCCCGCCAGTATGCATATGTAGAAAGTGCTATAAAGTGCCGGCTGTCCCGCTTTTGCGGCTATACGGGGTAAAATTAAAATCATTGCAGGTTGTGCAAACGAATAAAGCAAGCCAGACCAAAGATAGTGCAATAAAAAGACGTTTTTCTTAATGTAACTGTAGCCGCTGAAAATTTTTTGCCAATATTTAGTTAAGCCTTCAGTCTGACTTTCTTTTTCTTTAACTGCATTATGAACAGGTATTTTTCTCAGAGCTGCAATTAACAATAACAGCCCTAGTAAACTCAAGCAGGCACAAGCTAAAATAATGTCTCCGCTTGCCATAAAAGCCAGTAATGCCCCAGAAAGTGCAGTACCACCAACATTTACCAGTTGATCCACGATATTAATCTTGGAAACAATACTGGTCATTTCTGTTTCATCTAGAATAGATTCTTTTAAAATAGCGCGATCAGCCGGGTTAAAAAACTCATCACAAATTGATAGTAATCCAGCAATAATAATGGCTAAAATATAACTTTGGCTAAAATAAATAATCACAGCTGTAAGCATAAACAGTAAGATTACTTGAATCACCATAGAATAGATGCTGGTTTTCTTGAAAGAGTGACTGTCAATAAAAGGACCGTAAAAAATAGAAAGAGCAGCAGTTATTGTGAAAATAGCATTAGTAATGCCAACCACAGTTGAACTTTTAGTTTGAATTTGGATCCACCAAATAAAAACCATGCCATAAAGCGAATTACCCATGCCACTAACTAAGCGTGATAATAAGTATGGTTTTTTCTCTAACATAATTTTTCTCGTTTCGGGCTAGCTCTGCTAAAATTCTATTTTAATTAAAAACTAATTAAACATTTAAAGCAATATATTTTTTATTAATTAGGATTAATTCTTTTAGAACTTGCGGTATCTGGCATGTCTTTTATCTAATAAATCTGCCAAATTTTCAGTTTGAAATTTTTTTAGCCTTTGCTCAATTAATTCTTTTAATCCTTGAGCTTGATTTTCCAGAACTTGTTCAGGCAAAACCCGTTCTACTATGCCCTGTTTCTTTAACCATTCCGGTTCAATGTGCATTATTTCTGCAGCCTTTGAGGCAAGTTTAGCATCCTTCCACATAATTGAAGCAAAACCTTCCGGTGACAAAACTGTATACATACTATGTTCCAGCATCCAAACTTCATCACTGCAAGCAAGTGCCAAGGCTCCACCTGACCCAGCTTCACCAATAATAATAGTCAGAATTGGTACTTTTAATTGCAGCATTTCACTAATATTAGCAGCAATAATCTGCCCTTGGCCGTTCTTTTCAGCTTCTGCTCCTGGATATGCACCAGGCGTATTGATAAGCGTGACAATTGGAATATTCATTTTGGCAGCTGTTTTCATTACCCGCAGTGCTTTGCGATAACCTTGGGGTAAGGGACTGCCAAAATTAGTTGCCATGCGCTCTTTTAATTCTTGTCCCTTATTAGTTGCAATGACACAGATACTCATATCATTTATAGTTGCAAAACCCGCGATTATTGCTGCATCATCACTACTTGTGCGGTCTCCGTGCATTTCAAAAAAATCTGGAAACAATTGAATTACCAGACGATGCATGTTACTTTTATAGTCACTTCTTGCTCCATCCATAATGGCTAAAATTTCATCATTCGCCATGAACTTGAGCCTCCCATTTTTCTGCGGCAAAAATTTTAAGTATCTGACCTAGTTTTGCTACTTGTTCATCTCGGGGTACAATACTATCAATAAAGCCGTTTTGGTAAGCATTCTCAACTGTCTGAAAATCTGGTGGCAGTTTTTTATTAATAGTCTGTTCAATAACTCTGCGTCCTGCAAAACCTAATAATGCTTTAGGCTCAGCTAGAATAATGTCTGCCTGGGAAGCAAAACTGGCAGTGACACCACCGGTTGTTGGATCCATAATTACGCTGACATAAAGTAAATGTGCTGCGCGATGGTCATTAATTGCCTGTGAGATTTTAGCCATTTGCATTAGTGAATGAATTCCCTCTTGCATTCTGGCACCACCTGAGGCAGTAAACAAAACAACGGGTAATTTCTTTGTGGTTGCTTTTTCAAACAAGCGTGTTATTCGCTCACCAGTTGCTGTTCCTAGACTGCCCATTATAAACACTGGATCAATAATTCCTAAAGCAGTTTCGTAACCGGCAATATTTGCTTGGCCGGTTAAAACCGCATCCTTAAGTTTAGTTTTGGACTGCATTTTTTTAATTGTGGCTTGATAATCAGGAAAATTGAGTGGATCAGTAGTCGCTAAATCTGCATCCCATTCCGTAAAGTCCTTTGTTAGCATCTTTAAACGTGCTCTGGCAGTTACTCGAAAACCGTAGCCACAATTAGGGCACAGCTGATATTTACCAGCCCGATGAAAATAAAATTTATTGCCACATTTAGGACAAATTCTAAAAATGCCTTTAGGAACATTTTCCTGATACTTTTTTAATGCACTGTGGGGATGACTTGCAAATCTAATTTCCATTAACCTGCGCTTCCTTTTCATTATGTCTTAGTTGCCAAAGATAATCGGGTAAAAATTCTTGATCTATATACGTTGTTAAATATGTACCGGTCTGAAATTTATCATCATTAAGCAAAGCAATCAAAAAATCGCGGTTAGTAACTAAACCTTTAATCTCAAATTCCGTTAGTGCATCAATCAAACGTTTAATTGCCATTTGCCTGTTAGCTGCATGTGCAATAATTTTGACAATCATCGAATCGTAAAATGGTGAAACGGTATCACCACTGTTAACTCCACTTTCAATCCTAATACCTAGTCCACTAGGCAATACCATTTTTGCGATCTTACCAGCTTGGGGGCAAAAATTTTTACTAGGATCCTCTGCATTAATGCGGGCTTCAATTGCAACGCCATGGACATGCACATCTTCTTGAGATATGCTCAAATCTCTTCCCGCAGCAATATTAACCTGTTCTTTAACAAGATCAACATGAGCAACTTCTTCAGTAATTGAATGTTCAACCTGAATCCTGGTATTCATCTCCATAAAATAGAAATGATGGTCAGGATCCATTAAAAATTCGATAGTACCGACATTTTCATAATTTATTGCCTTTATTGCTTTAACAGTTATCTGTTGCAAATAGTCTCTTTCTTTTGCACTGATTTGTGAACAAGGCGTTTCTTCAATCACTTTTTGCTGATTGCGTTGCATTGAACAGTCTCTTTCCGGAAGTGCCACCACATGTCCGGATTTGTCAGCCATAATCTGTACTTCAACGTGTTTTGCCGGGGAAATAATTTTTTCCAGATACATTCTATCGTCTCCAAAAGAGATTCTGGCTTCTTCTTGTGCCTGGTTAAATGCTTCAGTTAAGTCAGCAGCTTGAGTCACACGTCTTATTCCTTTTCCGCCACCACCGGCAACGGCTTTGAGCATTACGGGGTAGCCCACTTTATTTGCAATTTTTATTGCAGCCGCAGCATTTTTAACAATCCCATCACTTCCAGGAATAACAGGTATATTATTCTTGCGCATCATTTCCCGGGCATTAGCTTTATTTCCCATTAAAGAAATGGTTTTTGACTTGGGACCAATAAAAACTAAATGGCATTCTTCACACATTTGAGCAAATTCAGGACTCTCCGATAAAAAACCGTATCCTGGATGAATTGCATCTGCTCCAGTTAACACAGCCGCACTGACAATATTTTGCATATTTAAATACGAATCGGCCGGTTGGGGAGAACCAATACATATTGCCTCATCAGCTTCTTTAACATGTTGGGCATGTTTATCGGCCGTTGAATAAACAGCAACTGACTTAATTCCCATTTCACGTAAGGCCCTAATTATCCTTATAGCTATTTCTCCACGATTAGCTATCAAAATTTTTTTAAACATAATGTCACACTTTACTGAATTGCAAAAATCAACTGAGCAGTACATGCAACTTTATCTTTAACAGTTGCTTTAGCCTCACCAATCCCGGCATTTCCACGCAGCTTATCCAACTTAACTTCTAAATTCAAAGTATCTCCTGGCTTAACCATTGTTCTAAAACGAGCATTCATGATGCCACCAAAATAGACAGTTTTCCCTTTAAAGTCTGGCATCGTCAACAACGCAACTGCACCAGTTTGCGCCAAAGCCTCAGTTATCAAAACACCCGGCATTACTGGATTACCCGGAAAATGTCCCTGAAAATAGCTTTCATTAATTGTGGTGTTTTTTTGAGCAACAGCATATTTTCCGGGTTCATAATCCAATACCTGATCAATTAACAGCATTGGAAATCGGTGAGGCAAAATAGCCTGAATCTGCACACTATCTAAAGTGTGTAACTTTTTTGGTTCATTCATATTTGCTACCTTCACTCTGGAATAACCGTTATTAGTGGTTGATCATATTCAACCACTTGTTCATTTGTAACTAAAATTTTATAGATAGTTCCTGTAAAGTCGCTTTTAATTTCAGTCATCATTTTCATTGCTTCAATAACGCAAACCACATCACCTTTATTTACATGATCACCCGGCTTTTTATATTGAGGTTTTTCTGGACTTGCTTGTAAATAAACTATGCCAACAAGTGGTGCCTTAATTTTTAAAGTTTTCTGCTTAGGTGTATCTAAATTGCTAAGTTCTTGATGATTAGTTTCCTGCAGTGTTTTAGCAGACGATTGGCCTACAGGCCTTTCTTCCCTAATTTCTACTGGTGTAGCTTGACTTTTATCAATCTTAATATGACCACCGTTAAAGTCTAAATCCAGTTTGGTTATATCACTTTGATTAATTTCTGCGATTAATTTTTGAATTTCTTCAAAAGTCATTTAATCATCCCACCTTTTTAGTGCAATCACTGCATTATGTCCGCCAAAGCCAAATGAATTGCTAATGGCATAATCTATTTTTTGCTTATAATTTTGTTTATTGACCAAATTAACTTTGCACTCGGGGTCTTGCTGGGTTACTCCTACATTTATCGGCAATAATTCTGAATTAAGTGCCAAAATTGTGGCAATGGCTTCAACAGCTCCTGCTGCTCCTAGTAAATGACCCGTCATGCTTTTAGTACTTGAAACTAGCACATTGCTATTTAGACCAAAAACCTGATTAATTGCTTTAGACTCAGCCCAATCATTTGCTTTGGTACTTGTCCCATGAGCATTGATATAGCCCACTTGCTCAGGAGTGACCTGCGCTTCACCAAGCGCCAGTTCCATAGCTCTTGCAGCCTGGCTGCCACTAGGATCAGGAGACGTGATATGGTATGCATCTGAACTAGTCCCATAACCAACAATTTCACCTAAAATTTGTGCGCCACGACTTTGAGCATGTTCTAGCGATTCTAAAACAAGAGAGCCTGCACCTTCTCCCATCACAAAGCCGTTACGATTTTGATCAAAGGGAATACTTGCTTTTTCAGGATCCCTTGACGTCGACAATGTTGAAATTGCAGCAAAACCGGCTATTCCACTTTCATTGATTGCAGCTTCTGAGCCACCGGCAATCATGACATCAGCATAGCCATCTTTTATCTGTCTGAAAGCTTCACCAATTGCATTTGTACTGGAAGCACAGGCAGTCACAATTGTGGTACTGATTCCTTGAGCATGATAGCGAATAGAAATATTGCCTGCTGCCATGTTAGCAATTGAAGTTGGAATAAACATTGGCGAAACCCGATCCAGGCCTTTTTCGTGCCATTTAATGACTTGTTCCTGGATGGTAGTTAGTCCGCCAATTCCTGTGCCCCAAATTACGCCAAAACGTTCACTATTGGTATTTTTTTCATCAATTCCTGCTTGTTCCATGGCTTGTGCCGTTGAATACATAGCGTATAGTGTGAATGCATCCATGCGTTTAGTATCTTTTTTAGTTAAAAAAAGCAATGGGTCAAAATTGTCCAGTTGCCCAGCCAGAGTGACCCCACTTGAATCAGCATCAAAATAAGTAATTGGCTCAAAACCAACTTTTTGACTATTGAGTCCAGCTTCAAAACTGGCAACGTCATTACCAATAGGTGTTAAGGCACCCAAACCTGTAACTACTACTCTTGTCATTACTTACTCCTTACTGCATTGTCAATCCGCCGTCTACCGTTATTGTCTGACCAGTAATATAGTCATTTTGGGCTAAAAAAACAGCAGTTTGTGCTATTTCTTCAATTTGTCCTAAACGTTTCAGCGGAATTTCCTTAACTATTTGTTGCTGGATCTTTTCACTGAGATTTCTGGTCATTTGTGTGTCAATCATCCCTGGGGCAATGGCATTACAGCGCAAATTGCGTAATGCTGCTTCTTTTGCAACAGATTTAGTTAAGCCAATAATTCCTGCTTTACTAGCGGCATAATTAGCCTGACCAATGTTACCTGTCAAACCAACTACACTTGATAAGTTAATAAAACAGCCGTTTCTCTGCTTATACATCGGTCTCAATGACTGTTTGATGACATTAAAGGTGCCAATCAAATTGGTGTTAACTACACTTTGAAAGTCTGTTTTAGACATGCGATTGAGCAGTCCGTCTTTGATAATACCTGCATTATTGACCACAACATCTAGATGTTCAAAATGATTGATGATTTTGGCAATCATTTCTTTAACATCTTCTTCTTTAGTTACATCTGCGCTAATATCCATTACTTCAACATGATCTTTTTCAAACTGGCCTATCACTTCTGAACTAATTGGTTGGCGGGCATTTAAAACTATTTTTGCTCCCTGTTTGGCAAAAGCTTGAGCAATTGCCAGGCCAATGCCGCGTGAACTGCCAGTGACCAAGACAACACTATCTTTTAACTTCATGAATTAAACTCCTTTAAAGCAGAAATTGTTTCTTGCATATTTGCCACACTATCTGTTTGATAGGTTGGAACTCCTTTAAGAATTTTTCGTGCAAAAGAAAGCAAAGTTTTACCTGGTCCTAATTCAATAACCGCAGTTATATCTTGACTATGCTGAGCCAAAGTCTTTGCAAAATAGGTAGTAGAAACCAGCTGCTTCGTTAAAGTCGGAACAAGATTGTCAGGTGCAAACTCTTTTTGGGTCGTAGTGCTATAAATTGGAAAAGTGCCATTATGCCAATCAACTTTGTTCAATTCAGTTTTCAAGTCCTCCTGAACTGATTTCATTAATGGTGTGTGAAAAGCACCGCTTACTTTTAGTGGAACTACACGCGCACCATCTTTTTCAAGTTGTTCACGCAAATTTTGAACTGCATCTTTTTCACCACCAACAACAATTTGATTAGGAGTATTAACATTTGCTATCCCAATCAGACCTATTTTTTGGGCATCTTTTATAGCTAGTTCTACATTTGCTAAAGAACTCTTCATGACAGCCACCATAATTCCTGGATTTTGACTGCTTGCTTGTTGCATAAGTTCACCACGCTTTTTTATCAGGTGAAGTGCTGATTCAAATTCTAAGTAATTGGCACAAGCAAGACCGCTATATTCACCCAGGCTGAGTCCGATACCTAATTTTTTAAAATCTGCATTTTCGCTAAGAATTTGGTACAAGCTATAACTTATTGTCAAAATAGCAGGTTGGGAATAACGCGTTTCGGCCAGCTCATGTGCTTTATCGGAATCAAACAGCAATTCTGCTAAATCAACATGCAATATATCACTTGCTTTAGCAATGATTTTACGGTAGTGCGGTTCGGTTTGATATAAATCATATGTCATACCAGTTTTTTGAGCACCTTGACCACTAAATAGTAAACAAATCATTTGCTTATCTTTCTCCATTCAGCAATTTGTCTGCTTGACTATAAACCTCAGCCAGAATTTCAGCAGCAGGTTGTTCCTTTTTTACCATACCTGCAATTTCTCCGGCCATAAATGAACCGGTTTCCGCATCACCTTCAATTACTGCTCTTCGCAGACTACCAGTTCCCAGTTCTTCCAACTTGTCGTAATCAGGATGTGGCTTTAATGCCTCTTCTTTTTCAAGTCCAATATATGTTTTAGCCATCTTATTTTTTAAAACCCGTGAAGGATGGCCCGCATATTCACCAGTGACTAAAGTACTGGCATCTTTGGCACGTAAAACAGCTTTTTTATAATTGGGATGTATCTTTGATTCAGTTGCTACTAAAAAACGAGTGCCCATTTGCACGCCCTCAGCACCCAACATGAATGCAGCAGCCATACCGCGGCCGTCGCCTATTCCTCCAGCTGCAATTACGGGAATTTTAACTGCATCTACAACTTGTGGTACAAGAGCCATCGTTGTTAATTTTCCGATATGACCCCCTGATTCCATCCCTTCGGCCACAACAGCGTCAACACCTACACGTTCCATCATTCTGGCCAAAGCAACAGAACCAACAACTGGGATTACTTTAATACCAGCATCTTTTAACTTTTCTATGTATTTTGCCGGATTACCCGCTCCAGTAGTCACAACTGCAACACTGTCTTTATTTGCCAAAATAACCTTGACAACTTCATCTGCATAAGGTGAAAGCAGCATCACATTTACACCAAAAGGCTTTTTTGTTAGAGATTTAGCTGATTCAATCTCGTCAGCCACTACATTTCCGGGTGCATTGCCTGACCCAATGATCCCTAAGCCACCAGCATTTGAAACAGCAGCTGCCAGCTTGCCATCTGCTACCCAGGCCATACCTCCTTGAAAAATTGGGTATTTAAGGCCCAGTTCTTTCATAAATGGACTTAATTCCATTTGTTAACCTTCTTTCGCTGCTAGTTGCTTTTTAACAAAATCAACTAAATCCTGAACTGTTTCAATACCTTCTTCACTTTCAATCTTGATATCAAATTCATCTTCTAATTCATTAATCACTTCAAACACGTCCAGACTGTCAGCATTTAAATCGTTTTTTATATTGGATTGAGCTGTGACAGCACTTTCGTCTTCTCCAGTTTGTGCAACAATAATTTCTTTTACTTTGTTAAAAATTTCTTCTTCAGTCATTTGATTTCTCTTTCTTAATAAATTATCTTTATCGTTTTTAAAAACTTAAGGCAATACTGGCAACCGTCAGGCCACCACCAAAGCCACTTAATATTAATTTTTGATTGCGTTTAATGATGCCAGAATTAACTGCTTCATCCAACAGTATTGGTACACTGGCAGCAGAAGTATTGCCATATTTTGCAATATTTTCCAAAAATTTTTCTTCCGGAATATTTAGATGCTTTGCTATTGCGGAAATAATGCGTCCATTTGCCTGATGGAGCAAAAACCACTGCACTTCTTCCTTTTCCCAGTTTGCTTTAACTAAAACTCGCCTAATGGAATTAGGTACTTCATGAGTAGCAAAGTTATAGACAGCTCTACCATCCATTTCGAAGTACTTCTTATGTACAGAGTTGCTATCTGAACTATAGGGTGAGCACAAGGGTTGGTATCCAGCAGTCAATTTTGCTCTTTGTTCCCCAAAAGCTGCCAAATCTTCAGCAATTATTCCTTCTGCTTGAGAACTTTTTTCAACTAGCACTCCCCCACTGCCATCCCCAAAGAGAACAGCAGTTGAGCGCTCTTGCCAATCTATCAACTTGGACAAAACTTCTGCTCCGATAACTAATCCTCGTTGATATGACCCAGCTAGCAATTTATCCGCAATTGCCAAAGCATAGATAAACCCAGAACACGCTGCATTAATATCAAATGCTAATGCTTTGCCAGCGTGCAGTTTCCCCTGCACAATTGCTGCAGTTGAAGGTGTCAGATAATCAGGCGACATAGTTGCCACAATAATAAAATCTAGTTGTTCAGGTTTGAGATTAGCTCTTTGCAACAGCAGTTGAGCAACAGTTAAAGCCAAATCAGAAGTCTGTTCATCTTGAACTACATGACGTTCTTGGATTCCGGTTCTTGAAGATATCCATTCATCTGAAGTAGTCATTATCTCCGCTAAGTCATCATTGGTAACTACCTTAGGGGGAACATAATGAGCAGTTTGACTAATTCTTAAACTCATCAGTTAATGCTCCTTTTATTATCAATTCTTGCCGGAAACTCAAGAAAAGCACGCAGGTTCAATAGTGCACGTTCAATAATTGCCACCTGTCCATTATCAAAGCCTGCAATAAACTTTTTTACCATATGACGGTGAAATGAATCGTGGGCCCGATAAATCAAGCGACCACGACTAGTTAAACCCAGCCGAATTATCCTCCTGTCATCTTCACCGTTTATTCGCACAACATAGCCCTTACGAACCAAGTTATTAACCATTGTTGACAGCGAACCTGCTGTTACCATCAATTCACTTGCTACTTGGGAACTGGTCTTGTGTTCATACATGGTAATCGCATCGATTGCGTGCAACTCTCTTAGTGAAATGTCTTTAAATTCACTTTTACGTAATTCGCGTTCTTCAACTTTCATAATATCTGAATAAACTGTGGACAAAAGATTATTGATGCGTTTTAAACTTGTCTCCAATAGCATCACCTCTTACTCAACTATATAATCCATAAGGATAAACATATTTTTTAACATATATAAAGCCATAATTAAACTTTTTAATTCAAATAATTTCGCTTTATATCAACAAACAGCATCTCCTTTAAATACTTTTATATTCAAAATAAATTATTAGAGTATGATATGGTATTATTTACTAAATGTCAAACTCCTTTTTGCAATATTAGTTTATTTGCGTTATCAAGGCAAGTATTTTTTTAAAACTCTTAAAATAAATAGTTTGAATATCAAAGTATTTTACAAATTTAATTTGGTATAAGGATAGATTATTAATGAATAGTTTAAAAAGAGAGCCAAATCTCAAAATATTGTTGACAAAATTCCCACTGAAAATCAATTGGTGGGAAAGCATCAATTCCACAAACTTGTATGCAAAACAAAAATTAGCAGCTATGGGTTATTCAGGTCCCGTGCTATACGGAAGTGACGAGCAAACATCTGGCTATGGTAAACAAAGTCGGCACTTTATTTCACAAAAAGGTGGCATTTATCTATCACTAGTAATTAAGGTTCCGCAGTTGAACTGGCAGAATCAAGGATTATTAACTACAGGTATTGCATGGCAGCTGCATTTAGCTATTAAAGAGGTATTTCATCTAGATACTCAATTCAAATGGGTGAATGATCTGCTTTTTAAGAGTAAAAAAATAGCTGGAATCTTGGTTGAATTACCACAGCCCCAAGTTGCTGTTATTGGCATTGGCTGTAATCTTTATCAAGAGCGTTTGAATAATGAATTAAAGACCGCTGGCAACTTACTAACAAAAATGCCCAGTGAAAAGCAAATTTGTCAATTTATCGCTCAAATTACAGAAAATTTATTAGAATTTATTCCTCATTTTGATCAAATCAATTTTTTGCCTGAATACAAAAAGAAGCTTGCATTAATGAATCATGATGTTGTCCTGACTTTAGGCAAACAAAGAATACAGGGAAAAGTGACAGACTTAACGCAACAAGCAAATTTAGTTTTAGAAACTGAAGAGGGTTTGAAAAATTTTAATGCTGGCGAGGTAACAAAAGTGAGAGATTTTTAGCAAACAAAAAAGACGAAACTACTTCGTCTTTCAAAAATGTATATTATCTTAAACAGTTATAGCTTTTAATATAACAAACACACCTGCAAATAATGCATTTTACAGGTGCGTTTGAAAAATCTATTACTTTCTCTCTGCCTTATTTAAAGAATCTTTGACAGCTTCTTTTATCGCTCTGCTGGTTTCTGACGCTCCAGAAACGGCGTCAACATCGTATGTGTTTTTCTCAACCATTTTTTGAGATAATTCTTTAACAGCTTTTGAGCCGTAGTCATCACTTTCGGTTTGCTTCAGGATTTCAACATCCACAATCTTACCGGCTTTATTCAATGTAGTTCTGACAACCACGCCATCTCCAATACCTTGATTACTGTATCCTAAATATTGATTAGGGCCAACTTTAAATTTTTGATCGCCTTCATCGCTTGAGGCAACAAAATTATCATTAATTGGTGCACTATTTAGATCCGTTGTACCGATTCTAGATATATCCTGTTTTATAGCAGCGGCATTTTCGCCGGCAATTTTACCGGAAATTAAACAATCTGCAATATTTCCACCGGTAGTATATTTATTAACAAATGGAGAGCCTAATTCACCTGCTTCAAATAAATGTGGAATTGGTGTTCCATTAGGATCTAGTACTTGAGCATGACCGTCACGGCGGCCGCCACCCTGAGTATTAAGCATATTTTGTCTCAGAGCAATTGCATAAAATGGCCCATTTTGACTAAATGCACGCAAAGTTGCAGGGTCGCGGTGATAAGCATAGTCTTTTCCTTGTTGCGCCATAAAATTGAACTCTGAAATTGTCTGAGACAAAACCTCTGGATCTTTACCAATTGCAGAAGCTAAATTAGCAATTGAATCAGCCTTAAAAATATTATCCAAGAAATGAGGCACTTTAAGACCATTATCCGGTTCATTTAGAAGTTCTTCATATTTTTCCTGGTCAAAAATCATATAAGGATGGTTTTGATTCAACGGCACTACCCAATCACCATGATTATAAATATGACCATGTCCATTTAGTTCTGCTTCATTGAAGTAACGACTACCATCTTCACCAACAACGATTGCACTACCTTTTGCTATTTCTGACCAAAAGACATTTAAAGCATATGTCGAACGAATGCCTTCTTTTTCCCTTGGTGAAAGGCCATGAAATTGACCAAGTGATTCAAAGACCGCATATTCCACAATTGAGCATTTACTTCTTCCAGCATTTTAATGCCATCACCCTTATTGTACAGAGAACCAATCAGTGACAAATAAGAAGACTGCAAAAATGTCTGAATCATTTCCTTATTATTTTCAAAACCACCAACAGTTAAAACTACACCGTTATTTGCTTTAATGTTGCGTAAGACATGATTTCGTTCAATTTGAGCGCCTAAAACAATTTTTGAGCCACCATCTTGGATCAAATGTTTAGCTGGACTACTGTACCAAACAGTAATTTTTTCTGAACGATCTAGTACTTTTTGGCGTAAAAGTTTCCACAAAGCAGCATCACTTGTGCCATTATGAACTAAGTAATCATCATAAGGCAATTCAGGATATTCGGTCACATATTTGGTTGAAGGAGTGCCAGCCAGCAATTTCTTCATGCTAACTGGTTTAACACCCAAATATTTTTCAAAATATTCACTCATATTAGCCATTCCTTCAATTAAATTGTTGAATGTTTCTTTGTCTGGCTTCAAAGGTGCCGCCAAATTTTCATGGTACTTTTTTAAAGCTTCATAATCCGTACCAGCTCCTACCATTTGACCAGCATAGCGTGTATTACCACCCTCATGACCTTCTGGCGCACTATCTACCAATAAAACTATAAAACTTTAGCACCACTGTCTGCCGCAAACCTGGCTGCTGTAGCACCAACACCACCAAATCCTAAAACTATTACATCATAAACAGCATCCCATTTAAAACTGTGTTCATTATTCATTATTAAGCCTCCATATAAAAACCTCTGATATAGACAACTTAATTATAATTCTAAATTCAGATATTGTGAATAAGGTAACTAAATAATTAAGAAAAGTTATTAATCGTACTTAATTTTATTTCACAAAATAGTGTACACAAAAAAGCTAATCTCACCCAAACTGTAGCAAAATTAGCTTTCAAAATTATTTATTTTTATCCGTTACGGATCCGGCATTATTATAATTAATCCTCTTAAAAGATTCATGATCTTCCCTCCCTTCAAATTTCTCACTAATTTATTTTTAAATCTATTTTATAACATATGCATCTGCAAGTATTTAAGTTTTCATATTTGAAATATTTTTTACATTCTTTTGACTATTGATTTATAGCCAGATTCATATAAAACTTCTTTGATATTTTCACCTTTTTCCTTATTTCCACCAATTAACTCTGCAAAATAAAGTCCCAAAATTTTAGAAAAGGCCAGTTCTATATTGTTAGGCATCTGTTTTATATAATTTAGAGGCTCTTTACATAAATCAAATTTATTTTTCTTAAAGCACCAATCTACATAATTAATAAGTAAAACACTTAAAGCAACTTCAATTTTTTTATCTAGTTTATTTATATTTTGATAACGTCTTATAATATTTTTAACAAAAAAAGTAGCTTCATCTACGCTGTATACCTGCATTAAGTTGGCAATAAGTATAATTCTATAATATTCTTCATCACTATAGCTTTCTTTAAAAATTAAATTTCTAATACTATTTTTTTGGTCACTAGTTAATTTTTTTAAACCTGATTTATCCTGAGTTTTGACAATTAGCTTAGCAAGCATAATCGAAAATTTAACAAACGGAGTTTGTGGGTTAATTTTTTCAAAATCTTTAATAATTTTTGTCATTTCATAATTATTTTCTGTGTAAGCTACTTTCATGAATTTGTTTATCAGAATAATCAACTTTTTCTTACTTTCTTTTTTATTTTCATAGTCATTGAAAAAATCTTTCGGATCAACATCATGTTTTTGCAAAATTTTTAGAAAGTCATTTGTCCCGATATCATTTAGGCCTCGTTCTACTTTAGAATAAAATGAAACAGAAATGACGTCAGCTGCCATTTCTGTTTGCGTCAATCCTAACTCTTGGCGTAAACTTTTTAGTTTTTTGCCTATATAGTTCATTTAATCACCTATCTCTTTATTGTTATTTATGCCATTATAATTATGAGCACATTTACCAAAACTGGCAAAACTTATTATTTAATTTTAATAAAAAAAAGCAAAAGAACAATGATATTAAACTAAAACTCTTAAGTTTGCTATAATTAAGTAAGTAATATCAAATTAATTCAGCTATCTTAGAAGGTTTCATATGCCAAATTTTCATAACAGTAAACTTAAAAAAGAAGTAGTTTTAAGAGATCCAGTTCACGAGTACATCCACATTGAAGACAAAGTTATACTTGATATCCTGAAAACCCAGGAATTTCAAAGAATGCGCAGAATTAAGCAACTTGGTCCCATTGCATATGTTTTCCCTGGTGCAACACACACACGTTTTGAACATAATCTGGGCGTTTATGAATTAACTCGCAGAATTTGCAATATTTTTGCAAAAAAATATCCATCACACAGGCCTGGTGATGGTCTATGGGACGATAATAACAGATTATTAGTCGAATGTGCTGCACTTCTCCATGATATTGGACATGGACCGTATTCACATACTTTCGAACATCTTTTTGATACAAACCACGAAAAAATTGGTCAAAAGATTATCACTGACTCAAATACAGAAATTAATCAAGTCCTGCGGACAGTTTCACCAAATTTTCCAGGTCTTGTAGCCAGCGTTATTGCTAAAACTTACCCTAACCCACAAGTAGTCAAAATGATTTCTAGTCAAGCAGATGCCGATAGAATGGACTACTTGCAACGCGATGCTTACTTCACTGGAGTTACTTATGGAAAGTTCGATTTATCTAGAATTTTGCAAGAAATTCGCCCATATAGTGAGGGAATTTGCTTTACAATGGCGGGAATGCATGCTGTTGAAGATTATATTGTTTCTCGTTATCAAATGTATCAACAGGTTTATTTCCACAGAGTCGGTCGTTCGATGGAAGTTATTTTACAGCATTTGCTTGAAAGAGCCAAAATCATTTATAAACAAGGGAATTTGCCAGTTACTCCTAGTTTAGCAAAATTTCTGGCTAATGACTGGACGCTTGATGATTACTTGGAGCTAGATGATGGCGTAATGGAAACTAATTTTTCAATGTGGACAAAAGCCAGCGACCCGATTCTATCCGATTTAACAAGGCGCTATCTCTTCAGAAAACCTCTAGCAAGTGTATGTATCAATCCAGAAACCAAAAATCTGTTGCCAAAATTAAAGGATTTAATCAAACAGGCTGGTTTTGATCCAAATTATTACACCGATACCAATTCAGCTTTTGATGAACCTTATGATGCTTATAAACCGACTGGTAAAAATGCTAACAGTCAAATTGAAATTATGCAAGACGATGGGCAATTAATCGAATTATCACATTTGAGTCCTCTTGTACGTTCATTGAATGGCACATTGCAAGGCGACGAACGCTTTTTCTTCCCTAAAATCATGATGTCAAATAGTGATGAGCCCCAGATTTTTGATCCGTTATATAAAAAATTTCAGCGTTATGTTAAAAATGGTACTTTGCGATACTTGAGAAAACCAAAAAATAAATAAACAGCTGAATCGCTGATTCAGCTGCTTTTACTACTTTTGTTATGATTTAAGTTAAAAGTATAATTCTTTTCAATCTTTAACTTTTTTGACCAAATGAATTTCTCTGTCGAATAGCTGTTTCATTTGTTCATTAAAACTGTGAGCGATAAAAATAACGGTAGCAGTAGTAGACGTCACTTCATGCAAGATTTGCATAGTAGCTTGCTGATCGATTGCACTAGTTCCTTCATCAATCAAAATTATTTCACTTTGATGAACTAAAGCCCGCACCAGAACAATTTTTTGTCTTTGTCCTCCTGAGATATTTAACTTGTTCAAATCGATTTTTTGATTTAATCCTTCATCAAATTTGGCAATATCACCTGCTAATTGTACTTTTTCAACCAGTGACGGTAAAGCGCTCTTTAATTTGTCTACAAACATCGTCATGTTGTCAGCAACGCTCACCGGAAAAAGCACAGGATCTTGGGGAATATAGCCAATTTTACTCATATCTGGGTTAACCACAGCACCATCCTTGTCTTTAAAAACAATCTGCCCTGAAGTTGGTTTGATTTGTCCGAGAATGAGTTTAAACAAAGTTGATTTTCCAGCTCCAGAATCACCAGTCAGAAGCACTTTTTCACCTGACTTAATATTAATGTCTGGAAAAATTAGGCTTTCACCATTAGGAAATTGCAAACTAAGATCATGGGTACTAAGTGATGCTGGAGTTGCTACTTCTTCAGCTTGCTCTTTTTTAACTGGCGCAGCCGTTTGGGCAATCTCCTGATTTAAAGTTTTGGAGGCCTTTATTTGTCCATAACGACTAACTATGATTTGAATACTTTGCCTTAAGTAGAGATTACAATTGCCTACTCCAGTGATTGCACCAAATGCTACTATTTTAGCTTGGAACAAATAACCCGTTAGTAAGAATAAAATTAATGAAAAAGAAACTGATACCAATCCATTAATTATACTTAGTAATTGCGTAATCCCATTTTGCTTGACATAAGCATCTTCTAGCTCTTTAGCTGCATCATTAGTTACTTTAAATAGTTTTCCTCCGGCAAAATAACGTTGTAGTTCTTCAAGGCCATTAAGCCACTTTCCTAAGCAATCGAGATATTGATTATTACTTTTTGAAATCTTGGTCATTGAATTTTGTAGTGGCTTTTCTAATAATTTTGGTAACAATAATGAAATAGCCACCATCAAAATAATTGTGAGAAGTAAACTCCAGTGTAATGAAATAAGCAGAACAATTACAGATACTAAATTAATAACACCACCAATTAGATCAAAAAATGGTGCAAAATAATTTTCTTGGCTCTGATTCAGGTCATTTGTTAATCGATTTTGAATCTGGGCAACAGAATGCTCTTTTTGATCCGCATAAAAGTGAGATACAGATCTTTTTCTGATATGAAAATTAAATTCCTCTTGTTGTTTTGATAGAAAGAACGCATGCAGTCCTTGTATTAAATATTGAAATAAGAAAGGCATAAATGAAATGACATTTATAATTAAAAATTGTTGGAATTTCTGTTGCTGAATTGCTGTGGTTAAAAGCATAATTAATTGTGTAGTTACAATTGGTAAAGTCCACTCTAAAACGGTAATCAAAATTAGTATCATGAAGCGTAAAGGGTTTTGCTTATAAAAGTCCTTAATTGTCATAATATCTTACCTCCTTTTTATTGCTTTATGTTTTCGTTAAGTGAATTTCTCTGTCAAACATTTCTTTCATCTGATCATTAAAGCTGTGTGCAATAAAGATTACTGTAGCAGAACTCGATGTGATTTCCCGCAAAATTTGCATTGTCGCTTGCTGGTCAATAGCACTGGTTCCTTCATCAATCAAAAAAATTTCACTTTGATGGACTAAAGCTCGTACTAGAACAATCTTTTGTCTTTGACCACCAGAAATATTCAATTTGTTTAAATCGATTTTTTGTTCTAAACCATCATCAAACTTGGCAATATCGCCAGCAAGTTGAACTTTTTCAACTAATTGTGGCAGTGCACTTTTTAATTTATCGGAAAACATAGTCATGTTATCAGCAATGGTTACCGGAAAAAGCACAGGGTCTTGCGGAATATAGCCAATTTTACTCATATCTGGATTAATCCTTGAACCATCTTTATCTTTAAATATGATTTGTCCAGAACTTGGCTTGATTTGTTCTAAAATAAGTTTAAACAATGTTGATTTGCCAGCTCCTGAATCTCCAGTCAACAATATTTTTTCACCTTGTTCAATATTAATATCAGGAAACTGCAACCTTTCACCATTGGGAAATTGTAAATTCAGATTGTGAGTGCTAATCGCAACTGGTCTTACCTTTTTTGTAGTTTGCACCTTTTCTACTGGTGTCGCTGTTTTAGCAATTTCTTTATTTAGAGTTTCGGACCCCTTCATTTTCCCATAAGAGGTTACTATAAACTGAATTCCCTGTCTCAAATATGATTGGCAGTTGCCTACTCCGGTAATGGCACCAAACACAACTAGTTTTTGTTGAAACAAATAACCAACTAATGAAAATAAAATCAAAGAGAAAATAGCCGATACTAGACCATTTATTACGGTTAGTAGTTGCATAACACCATTCTGTTTAACATTAGCATCTTCTAAATTTTTAGCAGCTTTACTCGTTACTTTAAATAATTTTGCACCACTAAAATAGCGTTGTATTTCTGCAAGTCCATTAAGCCATTTCTCCAGGCAATCTAGATATTTTTGGTTGGTCTTAGAAACTTGAATCATTGAATTTTGTAAGGGCTTCTCCAACAGCTTTGGCAAAATTAAGGAGATTAGTACCATTATTGATATGGTAACAAGCAAACTCCAATGTAATGAAACCAATAATATAATGGTAGAAACTATAATGACTACTCCTCCAATTAAGCTAAAAAAAGGAGTAATATAATTTTGCTGACTTTGAACTATATCATTGGTTAACCGGTTTTGAACTTGTGCTACTGCATGGTCTTTTTGATCTGCATAAAAATGACTAACAGTTTTTGCTCTGATTGCAATGTTATATTGTTCTTCTTGTCGCGACAAAAGGTAGTTTGACAGCCCTTGCATTAAATAATCTGATATTACGCATAGAAAGGAATATAAAATAGCAATTAAAAAGTTTTTAAAGTTTCCCATCTGAATTGCCGTTGTTAAAAGCATGCTGATTAAAGTAGTAATTATTAAAAGACAATAGAAACCAATATTGATTAAAAGTAAAACAATAAAGCGTAAAGGATTTATCCTATAAAATTCTTTAATTGTCATTTTGATTACCTGATTTTTTATTTGATTTTAAATTGATTTGATAATCAAACTTGTCTTTTAGTTCCGGACTGAAGTTATGTGCAATCATTAAAAGTGTTTTATCGGTATCGAGCAAATTGCCAATAATTTCACTGGTAGACTTACTATCAACTGCACTAGTTGCTTCATCAAGTAACAAAAATGGTTCATCATGAATTTCAGCCCTGGCTAAAACTACTTTTTGTCTTTGTCCACCTGATAAATTGCCTTGATCTAAATCAACCGTTGTATTAATTTGATTTGGAAACTTTGCTAAATCTGGTACCAACTGAACTTTTTGGACAGCTTCTTTTAGTTTGCTAACCAATTTACTGTTAAACATCGTAATATTATTTGCAATAGTATCAGGAAAGAGCGTTGCATCTTGTGCTATGTAACCTAGTCGAGCTTGCTGAGGCGATATTTTAGTCCCATCTTGAGCAGTAAAGTAGACCTCACCAGTTTTGGGCTTAAGTTGTCCCAGCAGGACTTTGAATAGAGTTGACTTACCTGTGCCTGAATCTCCTGAAAGTAAGACCTTATCGCCTTTATTAATAGTAAAATCAGGATAAGATATACTTTCTCCATTTTGATATTGCACTTTCAAATTGTGACATTCAACACCATAAACAACCGTTCCAGGCTTCTTTTCAGGTATTGATTTTGTTAAATCAGCAATTTCCTGACGTAACTTTTTGGTTGATCTCATTTGCGTCATTGCGTTAATAACTTCCCAGAGACCATTAAAAATGGTCGAAGCAAAGCTACCTGTTATAAACCAATCACCCAAAGTGATTATATGATTAAAAAATAGTAGTCCACTGAATAAACTTGACCCAATTTGACCAATAGCATTACCTAAGCCGTTAATACTAATCGAGATTCCTTGTACTTTTTTTCTATAAACATTGGCTTCTGCCAGTTTCCGACTATCTTGACCAAGTGCTCTATCTAGTCGGCCGCTTGCACTGTATCTGCGCAATTCACTTAAACCAGAAAACCAATTTTCAATTGTATTTAAAAACTGCGCGTTTTTCTTGGCTGCTGCGGCTGTGGAATTAGATAACTTTTTTGTCATAATTTTAGGTAGAGTCAACACAATAATTGCCGCTACAGCAACAAATAAAATTAATGACCAGTGAAGAGTTATCAATGTACCAATTGCGAAGATAAGACTTAACAAGTTGGTCCAAATTTGAATCCAAGGCGTAGCATAATCGTCTGTTAAAATCTTGAGATTATTGCCTAACTCATTTTGTATTTCTGATACCTTATAACCGCCAGAATTGTAATACCGCCGCATTATTTGGGAACGAATATTATGTAAGCATTCTTGAACTTGCTTATTAAACAAAAATGTTCCTAATGGTAAGGTCAAAACAGTAAAGATTGATACAATAAAATCAATGACTAACCAAAATACAAATCTGTCCCAGTTGCCTTTTGTTAAATCATTGATTGCATATTTAAAAAGGTATGTTGCCAATGTTCCACAAATGGCATAACATAAGAAAATAATTAGAATGAAAATACCCCGAAAAATATTGGTTTTAAAAAGATTTTTAAGTTTCATTGCTCTTTTATCCTTTCATCTTTTGTATGTTTTTATTAAACTTTAATTTTATTTTAAATGCAATAGAATTTCACTAAGGGGTCAATAAAGCAGACTAAGTGGTAATTCTGCCAAACTAAAAGATCTGCTTAAGTTAAGCAGATCTTAGTAAATTTTATAATTTATTAATGTTTATCTTTTTCGTATCTAGTGTTAAATAAAGGACTGAGTGGTTCATGTTTTTGAATGCATTTGATTGCATCCCCAATAAGCGGACCTACTGAAACCAGAAGAGTTTTTTCCAACTTCTTTTCTACTGGCTGATTAATAGAATCTGTCAATACCAAATTTTTAATCGGAGAATCATTCAATCTTTGGATAGCTGGACCTGATAAAACTGCGTGAGTAGCACTGGCATAAACTTCAGTAGCTCCAGCATCTATTAAAGCTTGAGCAGCTAGTGTAATAGTGCCTGCTGTATCAATCATGTCATCAATAATGATTGCACGTTTACCCTTGACATTGCCAATGATATTCATTACTTCAGAAACATTTGCGCGAGGACGACGCTTATCTACAATCGCAATAGGTGTCTTCAAAAACTCAGCCAGTTTGCGAGCACGGGTTACTCCACCATGATCAGGCGAAACGACAACAGCATCTTCTTGTAGTTTGTTTCTCAAAAAGTAATCAGCAAGTAATGGTGCACCCATTAAATTATCAACAGGAATATCGAAAAATCCTTGAATTTGTGGTGCATGCAAATCCAGTGACAAGACTCTGGTTGCTCCAGCTTCTTGCAACATGTCAGCTACTAACTTAGCAGTAATTGGTTCACGTGGTCTAGTCTTACGATCTTGCCGAGCATAACCATAGTAAGGAATCACAATATTAATTGTTTGTGCACTTGCACGGCGCACAGCGTCAATCATGATCAACAATTCCATTAGGTTATCATTAACCGGTACACTGGTTGACTGAATCAAATATACATCCTTACCCCGAACAGATTCATCAATGTTAATTTGAATTTCACCATCGCTAAAGCGTTGCACACTGGACTTACTCAGTGGCACTCCCACCCGCTGTGCAATTTTTTCCGCCAGCGGAACATTGGAATTGAGGGCAAACAACATCATATTGTCTTTATAAGACATAATTTCCTCCGTATTAAAATTGTTAACAACTTATTATTTTACCAAAAGTTGTCTGAAAAAGTTACTTCTGATATTATTATTCAACTTTAACGAACGACATTCAAGCCCTGAATCTTAGTTTATGAAGTAAATTATATAAGTTTTTAGCTAAACTCCAGTGAATACCAAAATGAAAGTTAATACTATTTAAAAAAATGACTGTCAAGTTTAAGTACTTCACGTATTCAGTTTTTACTCTTGCAAAAAATATTTTCACCAGTTGTTTTAGCTATATGAATATTGTTTTATTGCTTATTTAGCCATTTTGGATACTTTTGCTTGATCAAAAAGTCATTGAAGAAAAACTTTTACTTTGCTAAAATTCAAAACATAAACAAATATCTATATAATGTCGAAATGAGGTCGGCAGTTTCTACACGTTAACCGTAAATTGCGTACTATAGATAAAAGGTGAAGAGAACTTTTACGTTCTTCCGGTCTTTTTCTATGCACTAGAAAAAGATTTTTTTGTGTTTTACTTTTGAAAGGGAGGCAAATATGAATAGTAATTTCCTTTGGGGCGGCGCTACAGCATCCTATCAGTGTGAGGGTGCCTGGAATATTGATGATAAGGCTGAATCCATGTGGGATCATTATTTACATGAAAATAATTTAGAAAACGGTGATGTAGCTAGCGATCATTATCATCATTTTGAAGAGGATATCAAAATGATGAAAGATGGTGGTCAAAGTGCATACCGTTTTTCTTTGTCTTGGCCCCGCATTATCAAAAATCGTGCCGGGGATATTAATCCGAAAGGAATTGAGTTTTACAATAAACTAATTAATTGTTGCCTTAAAAATGGCATAACGCCTTTTGTGACACTTTATCACTGGGATCTGCCACAGTACTGGCAAGAGGTTGGTGGCTGGCTCAATCTCGACACCAGCCGTGCTTTTGCCCACTACGCTGAAGTTTGTTTTAAAGCTTTTGGCGATAAAGTTAAGCTCTGGACAACTTTTAACGAACCAAAATGGTTTACTGTCAATGGCTATTTGATTGGCAACTATCCGCCGGCTGAACATGATCTACAACACACGATCACTTGCGGTTTTAACGTGATGTATGCCAGTGCATTAGCTATTCAAAAATTTCGTCAGGGAAATTTTCAGGGACAAATAGGCATTGTTCATAGTTATTCACCAATTGATGGCATAGACGATACAATAGAAACCAAAATCGCCATGCGGAATGCTGATAATTATGCTAACAACTGGGTTTTAGATACCGCTGCACTAGGTAGTTTTCCCATTGATTTGATAGCTAAACTTAGTGAGACTAATGATATTTCTTTCATGAAACCTGACCTTCTAAAAACAATAGCGGAAAATACAGTTGATTTTTTAGGTTTAAATTATTACGCCCGTACATTAGTAAAACCATATACTTCCGGCGAAACGAAAATGGTATTTAACAATTCCGGTAAAAAAGGTTCAACTCAAATGAGAATAAAAAACTGGTTTGAACAGGTAATGGATCCAAATAGTGAATACACTGAATGGGATACTGAAATATATCCCAAAGGGTTAGAGGATGGCTTAATTCGTGCATACCAAAAATATCATTTGCCTATCTATGTGACAGAAAATGGTGTTGGCTTTCATGAAAATATTAATGTAAGTGAAGTCAAGGATGACTACCGCATTTCCTTTATGAATGATCATATAAATGCTTTGATGAATGCACAAGACAAAGGAGCTGATGTCAGAGGTTACTTTACCTGGTCCCCATTTGATCTGTATTCATGGATGAACGGGGTCGAAAAACGTTATGGCTTAGTGGCCGTCGATTTTTCAACATTAAAGCGTAAGCCAAAAGCTTCCTACTTTTGGTACAAAAAAATTATTAATTCAAATGGTAAATTGATTGAACGTAGGGAATACTAAAGTAGGAGATTGAACATGGAAACTACAAAAATTACTTCTTGGATGGATAAACACATTACACCATTTGCTAATAAAATGGCCAATCAACGTCATCTTGCAGCAATTAGAGACACTTTTATGACACTTCTGCCAATCACATTGTTTGGTTCAATTTTTGTCATAATCGGTGCTGCGCCACCTGTTACCAAACATAGTAATGGCTTATTAATAGCTTGGGCTCACTTTGCTCAAAAGAATGCTTTAACTCTTTCTTGGTTAAGTTCCGTTTCGATGAGCGCAATGTCAGTTTTTATTTGCGTCGGTATTACCTACTTTTTATGCCAGCATTATAAAGAAAATCCTCTATCGCCTATTATGTTTTCTTTAGCAGGATTTTTTATGTTAGTTTTTGATCCTAAAAAACTCGGCTTCACTGGAAATTTTGCAGACATTAGTTATTGGGATGGCCGTGGAATTATCATTGCCATTTTGATTGCTATTCTAACAACGGAAGCGTACCACGCAATGCGTAAGCACGATTTTGGTCGTATTAAGATGCCTAAAGGAGTGCCATCAGCTTTATCAGAAAGTTTTGCTTCATTTGTTCCAGCACTAGTTATTTTAGCAGTAGACGCAATTATTTTTATAATTTGTCAAGCAAACCATACTACAGCAGTTAAAGCCATTTACAGCTTCTTATCACCAAGTTTTAAGGTTGCAGACAGCTTGCCAGCAACAATCTTTTTAACTATTTTAGTACAGCTCTTTTGGTTTTTCGGTATTCACGATGCTGCTCTCGCTGGTATTCTGGGACCAATTCGTGATGGTAATCTCTCTATCAATGCTAGCGCTAAGTTAGCAGGCAAAGCACTACCAAGAATTTTCACTACTCCTTTTTGGGTTTACTTTGTTATTATCGGTGGCTGCGGTTCAGTATTAGCTTTAGCGATTATAATGTCATTTTCGAAATCTAAGCAACTAAAAACAGTGGGTAGAGTTGGTTTAATTCCAGCACTATTTGGAATTTCTGAGCCTATGATATTTGGTACTCCGTTAATGCTAAACCCAATCTTTTTCATTCCCTTTATTTTTACTTCCACGGTTAACGCTATCCTCAGTTACCTTTCAATGTCATTTGGATTGGTAAAGAAGACATTTGCACTATTTTCATGGCAAATGCCGGCGCCAATTGGAGCATTTTTATCAACTATGGATTGGCGGGCTCCAATATTAGTAATATTATTGATTGTAATTGATGGCTTAATGTATTACCCATTCATGAAAATTTACGAAAGAAGCTTATTAAAGGAAGAAAACAGTTAGCAACAGAGCTTTAATCAAATTTCTTATTCAATTAAAAAACTAAATTCTATTGAGAACTAATTTCCAATTTTCAAGCGAAATTAGTTCTTTTTATTTGAAAACTTTCTCTCCTTATTGTTAGTTAATAATAGAAATTTTCTTTTCTATATTATCTGGAATTAAAAAAGTGTTCCTTATAATTATAGCTTTAGCTATTAAGGAACACTTAACTAAAATTTTTAATTCAAACTATTTAAAACGTCACTTACAATGCCATGATATTTAGCTAACAATTGTTTCGCTACTATTTTACTTTTACCCGTTTTAGCCATCACTATTGCAAGAGCAACATCATTGTCTGCTTTTTTTAAAAAGCTTAGAGCTTTAGCAGTCGGAATTTCTGCCGTTTCACTAATAATACGGCAAGCACGATCAACTAGCTTATCATTGGTTGGTTGCACATCAATCATCACATTTTGATAAACTTTGCCTTGTCTTATCATTACACCGGTTGAGATCATATTTAAAATCATTTTTTGAGCAGTACCGGCTTTCATACGGGTTGAGCCGGTTATCACTTCAGGACCAACCACAGCATTAATTGCAATTTCAGCGATTTGACCTATCACTGAATTTGGCACACAAGCTACGGCTATAGTTAGAGCTTGGACTTTAGCGGCATATTTTAACCCACCAATAACATAAGGAGTTCGGCCACTGGCAGCTAAGCCAATAACAATATCATTTGCCGTTAATTTAAGATTTTTCAGGTCAGTTTCTCCCACTGTGATGGAATCTTCTGCACCCTCTACAGCAGCAAACATAGCTTTTTTGCCACCTGCAATCAAGCCAATTGCTCTTTCCGGCTTAATACCGTATGTCGGAACTAGTTCAGCTGCATCAAGCACGCCTAATCGTCCACTAGTTCCAGCGCCAATATATATTAAGCGTCCTCCAGCAGAATATCTTGTGGAAGCCTGATCAATTGCTTTAGCAATTTGATCGCTCTCTCCAGCTACAGCAAGAGCTACTTTTTTATCTTCAGCATTGATCGTTTTGACCATATCCAATGTAGACATCGTATCAATGTGTGTTGTTGCTGGATTTCGCGCTTCAGTTTCTAAGTTTTTAATTTCCATATTCTATCCGTTAATTAATTCGTTTTTACAGTTGCAACAATCTGATTTGCAGTAACCTTTCCTGTAGCAATAGGAGAAATACTTGTGACATCTTCCATATTGTTAATCATTACCATCACGTCTGTTGGCTTGCCCGCAGCTTTGATAGCAGGAACATCCATTTGAGCAATAATGTCGCCGTGTTTAACATACTGTCCACTGTTTACTTTTATTTCAAATGGAGCACCCTTTAATTCAACAGTGTCAATTCCAAAATGCAAGACTAATTCCAATGGACCTTGATCTGATTCCATTGTAACTGCGTGTTTCGTATCCATAATTGTTAAAATACGTCCATCAACTGGAGCAACAATTTTACCGTCATTATCAGGTATCACAGCAAAGCCGTCTCCCAGCATTTTTCGAGCAAAAACATCATCTTTTACTGCAGATAATTCTTCCAATTCACCATTCACAGGACTGGCTAAATCAACTTCAACACTTTCGTGACTTGTTTCATTATTCTCGGGGTTAACAAAAGAGCCATCCTCATTTTTAGCAACTACAGCGCTCTTAGGTACACCAAAGAAATAAGTTAGAATAAAACCGCCAATATAAGCTGCTAATAGACCAATACAATAATTTAATGCTTTATTGTGGGCAATTAACGGAATTAAGGCAATACCAGATGTACCAATAGCAATTGAGCCAACATTGCCGAAGGCTCCTAAAACGGCACCACCAATACCACCACCTAAACATGCAGTAATGAAGGGACGACCTAAAGGAAGAGAAACACCGTAAATTAGTGGTTCGCCCACTCCTAAAATTCCGACGGGCAAAGCCCCCTTAATTAGTTTAGTTAATTCTTTGTTCTTACGACATTTAACCCATAAAGCAATTGCAGTACCTACTTGTCCGGCACCAGCCATTGCTAAAATAGGCAAAAGCGGCGTATAACCCATCTTTTGAATCATTTGCACATGAATCGGCGTTAAAATTTGATGCAGGCCAAACATAACCATTGGTAGGAACACTGCACCTAAAATAAAGCCGGCAACAGGTCCACCAACCTTTAAGACCCAGTTAATTCCGCCAACGAGTAGGTTTGAAACCCAACCAGCAAAAGGCATAATGATAAAAATAGTAATTAATCCCATTATTAATAAAGTTAAAAATGGAGTAAAAATAATATCAACTGAATCAGCCATATATTTGTGGAAGAATTTTTCAACATATGACAGAAGCCATACTGCAAGTAAAACTCCAATAATACCACCCTGTCCAGCAGCTAATGGCTGACCATTAAAAATATTTGGTATTACCATAGGAGCCACTACACCAGGCAACAGCACCACTCCACCGATGATCCCACCAAGTCCAGGTGTGGCATTAAATTCCTTAGCAGCATTAATACCAACATAAATATTTAAGTAGAAAAATAATCCATTTGCAATCACACCTAAAACGGTGATGCCCAGGTTCCAGCTTGCCGGCAGCATTTTGGCTGTCAACATATTTCTTAAAATACCTGATACACCGGAAATTAAGCCGGCACCAACAAATGCTGGAATTAAAGGTATAAAGATAGCCGAAATATGTTGCAAGACAATACGCCACCAAGTTTGCTTTAAGCTGGCTTTATGGGCTACGTGAACTTCTTCAGCTTTCTCCATAACTTCGCTCTTGTCTTTTTGATAAGAACTTTCCTTAGCTGTTACATCTGGAAAAGAATCATTTTCATTTACCCCAGCTGCATTAACCATGCTTTGAGCAACTTTAGCATTTACACCAGGACCTAAAACTACTTCCAGCGTTTCGCCATCAACTACTCCCAAAATGTCTTTAACTTGTTTTAAACCAGCTAAATCCACTTTAGATTTATCCCTGACCGTAATTCTTACTCTGGTCATACAATGGTATAAAGATTTAACGTTTGCAATACCACCAATATGATCATAGATTTCTTGGCCTATTTCGGAATATTTATCTGTACTCATTTTTTCCTCCTTTTTTAAAGACAAAATAAGTATATTATTTATTAGACCAATTTGCAATCTATGATGTAATTTTGCTAAAATACATAGTTAATCGGATTATACCATTTTTAAAATAAGCAATTATAGATTTGTCATTATTTCTATATTTATATGATATAAAAAGTTATTCCAATTTATTCGTGACAGGTTCAAAAATAATTTTTTGTCCCGACTCTATTTGATCCAAAAGGGGTAAATCATATGCAGCCACATGTCCCAAAATATTAACTTTGCTATCGGAAGGCAGATCACGTTTAGCTATTTGCAATTCACCTTGATAACGTAAATATTTCGTATTGTCACAAGTAATTGTTCCTTTAGTTCGAGATTTAGGATTTTCCTGAGGTGCGACATCAAAAAGCTGACGGCTGCGTCCTTCATTAAGCCTAACAACATCACGCGCTACGTCTGGTCTATTATGCCATTCATATTGAAACAGCTTGGGTATTTTTTCCTTAACATGAAGGGTTATAATCTTCTTTTTTGTATAATTTTTAAAACTGTCAATCATTTGCGCTGACAAACAAGCATCACCGATAAAAACATGATCACAACCCAAATGTTTTAATTCCAACATTGCTGCTAAAGGATTCTCTCCTCTTTGCTTTTCCAAAGTAGGTAATCCAGCATGAATTGGACCACGTAAATCAGCATCACCAGCGACAAATGCCATCGTTTCAAGATTCATGTGATGTAACCAATCATTTTTCTCTTTTAACCAATTCGAATCCAGACCGGTTTCAGGACGAGGATAAAAATTATGCCAAGCTTGTAAGTTTTCGAAGTTAGCGCCGTGTTCTCGTAAATCTGTGATGTCATCCTCATTTATAGTACTAGCGTTCAGAGCAATAGGCCTTTTCTGCGATAGTTTAGCAATAATAGTTGCTGACACGCCATCGTCTATTCTAAGTCCAGTCAGGCCTAAGCTTTCAACCTGTTCTTCATTTTCAAGTGAAAGCCCTAACCTTGCCATACCACTCTCAGAAACATCAGCAATGATATCAGTTTCTAAATTTTTACACCATTTAGTCAATTCTGTTAATCTTCTCACTATTATTTTAGGATCATCTTCAGGAATATGCAGTGAAGTAAAAATAGTTGTTAATCCCGCATTCCGCATTGCAAGTAAATAATTATAATCATCAGCCGTTAAATCACGGTTGAGATAAATTGAAAAACCTAACATACATTTTTCCCCCCCTTTAAATGTGAAATCACTTACAGACATTATTATACTATTTTATATATACGGAGATTATGAGTAACTAAAAAAATCGTGAACTATTGTCCACGATTTTTAATAATCAAGTCAATGTAATCAACTTTTTTGCAATATAAACGTACTCCAAGGTTCAATAGATTTTAACAAGTCTAAGTCATCGGGATGTAAGTGTCCTACAAGATTACGTCTGCCATCATTAACAAATGGTGTTAAAACAATTTGAAGCTCTCCTTTATACCTCGGATATTTATCATTAACAACAACTATATCTCCTCTTGCAAAAGATGATTTGTCATTATTATGAGCTGGAATATCCTCCTTAGCATAAACAACACGAGGCTGCGTGTCGCGTAACAGAAATGCAGAAGCATCACCGCGATACAAATGAGGCTCTTTTAAGCAAATCGTTTGCTCAATTGGTAAAATATCATCTTCAAAATCGATTTCTAAAGTAGGAAATGAACTGTTAAAAGCATTTGCTGCAGCAGCTAACTCATCTTCACTGGCAAAAGCGTTGCCAATAATAATGTCATCAATCATTTTACTCAAACGTAAGTGAGTAACCTGACTAAAAATGCCCCGCTTACGATCACTTTCAAGTGTAGGTAAGCCTTCATGAACAGGCCACGGACCAAATTTAGCATTTTTTGATGAAATAAACGCAGCTGTATGCAATCCATAATCACGATACTTTTGTGAATATTCATTAAAAATTTTTTCACTTAATCCCGTATATTCTTGCGGATAAAAGTTATGACAACCAATTAGATTATCATTCTCCGGATTATAAGCCATGATACTATCTAGGTAATTGGTTCCCCTGCTCATATTAAGTTCAATTTTTAATCCATATTGATTATGAGTCATTGAAGCCTCTTCCATGCCACTGAAGCCTTCATCTAGACGCAAGCCCCAGACACCTAAGTTATGGAAAAAAACAAGATCATTGTAATCAATTTTTAGTTCTTTAAATAAAACAGGGTTAATATCTACTACCGTTTTAAAGCCTAGTTCATTAGCATAAGCTACATCTTTCTTTAACTTTGCAAGTATATCTTCTCCACTTGCACTTTTTAATTGCAAAAGTGATGTAAATATTCTGCTATAGCCATAATGATGGGCTAAATCCATATATTTTTTATCCTGTTCAAATGTACTTTGCTCGGGATAAAGTGAAATACCTAATTGTTTCATAAACTATTGCTCCTTAAACTTTATTAACTTTTTTAGGATCAATGTTATTAGAAGCAATAACAAATGGTGCATAAATCAAGAAACCTACGACCATATTAACAATTTGTAAAATAACTGGACGCCAGTCAATCGTTGCCATTATTGAATTAAGGAATGGCGGCATTGCCCAAGTTGTCTGTACGGCAACTCGGTTTACCAAGCCAAGACTTAGAGCACCATATGCAATTGATACCATAACTAATGGAGCAAGAATAAATGGAATAATGTAAATTGGATTCAAAACAATTGGCATACCAAACATCATAGGTTCATTAATGTTGAAGATTCCAGGTACGAGAGAAATCTTAGCAACAGCACGTTCATCTTCACGCTTTGAAAAAGCAAGAACAGCTAAAATGAGTAACAGAGTTGAACCTGCACCACCGATCCAAACATAAAGGTCAAAGTCACTTCTAGTCCACATATACGGTAATGCTTTTTGCACCTTATGTGCATTAGTATTGGCAATCAGTGCAGTAGTCCAAATACTTTCTGTAACTGGTGCCAATACATTGGTACCATGGATACCAAAGAACCAAAACAGTTGGACTAAGAATACAATCAGTAACAACGAGCCATATCCTTGACCCATCTTCATTAGAGGCTCTTGAATTGTTTTGGCAATTAAGTCAATAACTGTTGTGTTTTTAAGAGTGAATAGATAGTCAATAATACCAACAACGAGCAAACCAGCAGTCGCAGGAATAATACCTGTAAAGGCATTAGAGACAGCTGGCGGAACACTGTCAGGCATTTTAATAGTAATATGTTTCTTTACTAAAGCAATATATATTGCAACAGAAATGGCACCCATAATCATAATGGTAAAGAAGCCGTAAGCACCAAAGTACTTGCTAAAATTAAACCATCCCCAAGCACTAATATTCTTGCCATTAACAGCCATTTGAGCATCAGTTAATGTTTTTATATCTCCCTTAGTAAGAACATTTTTCAAGTCAGCTGAAAAACTCTGAGGCAAGCTCATGATAAAGGTACCTAATGTAAGCAGGCCACCTGCGATTGGTTCAACTTTATATTGGATACACATTTGATAGCCAAACGTGAAGGCAAACAGCAATCCTAGAATCGCTGTTGAACCTGTCCAAACCAGTCCATTAATACTAATGAGCCATTGCATTGAGTTAACAACGCCCATCCATCCTAGGTTAGTGGGAACATCCCTAAAGATGGCATTTAATACACTAGCTACTGAACCAGCCAGCATAATAGGCATAATGGAGATAAAGGCATCACGCAGTGCAACAAGCCACCGAAGAGATCCGATCTTAGCCGCAACAGGAACGAGATGCTTGTTTAGCCAGTTAATTATAGCATTCATAATAATTCCTCCTACTAATATTTCACTACACTTGCATTATACCATAGCAAATGGAAACGTTTACCATTTTACAGGCGGAAATTATTGTGGCTGTAAGTTTTATGACTTTGGTCTACACCAATATAGTTCAATATTCTCTAATCGATATTAGTCAAGTGATTAAAATGGTATATACCATATTTTTTTACTAATAAAATACATCTTTTTAATTATTATTTAATAAAAGTATTCATCTATTATTTGCCACATTCAATGGGAATGACTTTGATTTAGAGTTTATCTTTAAAAGGACGAAAGGTTTCATGTTTAGTTGAATATTCCACAACTTTCTTTATCTTATTCCCAGTAAACTCTATTAGTGACACTCCATCGAAACAATATTCCTCTTTTTCTAAAGCATCAAAATACCAAGTAACAACAAATTTACCAGTATCAGTTTGTTCAATTTTATAAATATCCCATTTTAAAACTGTCTGCTCTTTAGACTTTGAATTGATATAGGCTTTTAACTCATCTAGTCCTTCATAAGTAGCACCATAGCATTCACGGTAATAAACATCTTGGCTAAACCAACTATCAAGATTAGAAAAATCTTTTTTAATCCAAGAGTTAAAGTAATCTCTGATAGTTTGTTCTTTTTCTATAGTTTGACTGGAATTTGATAACATAATATTCATCTCCTAATTTATAATAAATTAAGTCTGCACTTAGTTAATAAGTAACTGATTTTCATAATTCACCTGATTAAACATATGGTTTAATGACCAATAATCGTGTCTTAATTCTTTTTGGTCGTTGCAAAATGCACTGTATCTATAGGCCTAATCATCCTCTTTTGATAATTACATGGTACAGCATACCTGCTTGCACACATAAACTACATTGTTGAACTTTGATAATAACTGAATGGCATAAAATTACCATCTCCTAAAAGATTAACCCTACTCCAAGAGGTTTGGAAACGATAGCAATTAATCCCTAAATCAATAAATATATCCAGATCTTCTGGATAGCGGTGATATTTATCGATATCTATACCTTAATTGAACTGCCATCTTTTGCTCTATGAACGTCATAAACTGACTTTCCTTATCTCCCTTTTTGACAACTACATCAGTTTGCATATTAGATGTAGAGCTGACCTACAAAAATTTTTTTCGTGAAAATCTTTTTTACCATTTCCTAGCCTCATTTCATTTATTTGAAACGTTTCAATAATATTACATAAAAATGGTTTTAGTAAGTGAAGTACCTAACTAATTCACTACAAAATCATATAGAAAAACGACATCTCCAAAAGATGTCGTCTTATTTTGAAATGCCAGAGCACTAATTATTTGTTGTAGCATAGTCTGAAATATTTAAAGTTTGCTGGAAACCATTAGCACTTGTAACAGTCAAAACTGTATTATTGTTGCTAAACTGAACTGCACTTTTATCAATGCCGTTTACACTGGCAACCAAATCAACTATTTCATTAGATTCATTGATAGTCAAATTTTTCAAATCACTAACGACAACCTTTTTGCCATTTAGAGCAGCCTTCGCATTATTTATTTGGTTTTCTGTATCACTAACTTGCGCTACAGTCGCAATAGCTGTATTAACTTGACTACCAGTTGAAATGGCCGAATCATAAGCACTACGCAGAGCTTTAGCAGAAAGTTTATAGGAATCACTTGCTTTAACTGCCGCATCTTGAGCTAACAAGTCTTGTAAGCTCTTTTTATCAGTTGAACTAGCAGTAACCGTCTCATCTTTAGCTGTGTCAGGAGTATTGACTGGCGTCAGTTTAACACCACTAACTTTACTAATATCGTCTTGCTTAATATAACCATTCTTGTCACTCTGTAATTTGTAGAACAATTCAGCCTTATTATCATCCTTTACCCAAATGTACCTTAATTCGGTAACTCGTGCTCTGTGACCTTTAGCAAAAGTTTTTGTTGGTTGAGCCACACCTTTGCTGTTATATACATTAGTAGTACGTGCCAAAGTAATTGTTGTGATATCCGTATCATCTTCTGGCTTAGAATTTGTCGGCTGCAATTGTTTACCAGAAACTATACCAACGTTATTCTTCTTAACCCATTGATCTTCGCCAGGGAAGTTATCGTCTTTAATACGATAAAACAGCTTTTTGCCGATATATTTAAGTTGATCAACTGTAATCTTTTCGTCTTTTCTAATCAAAGTTTTAGTCGAATGACCATTGCCATCATAAATATAAGCATTATGACTTAATGTGATCACAGTAGGATCGTTCTGGTTATCACTTGGTGAATTATCATCTTTACTTGGCTTTTTATTAACTGGCTTTAACTTAGCACCTGTCGTTTTTCCAACATTAGCTGCCTTAATAAACTGGTTGCTTTGACCGCCAATTCTGTAAAACAACTTTTTGCCGATATAAATAAGTTGGTCAACCGTAACTGTTTGACCCTTTTTTATCTTCTTTTTCTCGGTTTTACCTTTTGCATCATAAATGTAGGCATTATGCTTTATCTTGGCTTTCGCTGTGGCTGCAGGTTTTACAACCTTCTTGCCATTGACATAGCCAACATTTGCTGCCTTAACGTATGCATTGCCGCCCAAATTATAATATTCTTTATTTTTAATTGTAACTTTCTCACTAAATGTCAAGGTGATGCCTTTACCAATTTTGGTATTCTTAGCACTACCCATATAAGTCTTTAACCTTTTACCATTTTTGTCATAAACATAAGCATTATGACTTAACTTAATCGTATTTTGCTTTGAATTGTTGTTTTTCTTAGTTGCAACCTTGTCAGCCGCTTGCACAACAGTAAATTGACCTGCTCCTATTACAGGGCTGACACCAATTAACGCAGCAGCCGATACCATCATAAATTTATGACTAAATTTCATTTTGCTTCTCTACCTCGTTATTTATAAAAATTCTATCAATACATAATATTGTATACTAAAAAATGGCTGATACAAATAAAGTAAAGCATTGCTAACCTTTTCTTAATACTCTTGCATAAATGTAAAAAAACTGCAAAATTTTTTAAAACTAAACTATAATTTTTTCATTCAATTAACTTTTATATTTTGCTTCTGTTTTTTAATAGATTTGAGCTTAAAAAATGCAATATAATTAAAATACTATATAAATATATTTTATATCAAATTTATTTTATGATATCAATTTCATCATTAGCTTCTCTACTAGCATAAATTCACCTTGTTTACGCTTATTTTTACACTATATATCAATTTTCACTCAGTTAAACTTCCTTAAGCTTTTAATTTATAAACTAATGATATTATAATCGCAATAATTGACATTTATATAAGCATCTATTAAATTGATAATTGTATAGTAGTTGAAAATAAGAAAGGACATTTGTATGTTAGGAAAGAATAATAACAATGAACGGGTGAAAAAAATGGCAATGCAAGCTAAGCAAGACCATTTCTCAATTCGTAAATTGAGTATTGGCGCTGCCTCAGTATTGCTTGGCTTTACTTACCTAGGACTTAGCAGTAAAACAGTAACTGCTGATACTGTTATTCCACCCCAACAAATAAGCAAAAAGTCAAAAGTAACAGGAAAAATTGATGCTCAGGCAACTACCACTCCTAGGGATGATGCTGCTCAAAATTCAACTGCTGCTACTAATAATATAACCAAAACCACTAAGCCAGAAAGCGAACCAAATTTAGGAACGTTTTCTGGCTTAAGTTCTTTTTTAAGGGAAAATAGCAGCAAAAATGAGCAAAGTAACACAGGGGGCAAAACGGACAGCGAAGACATCAATGCGGTTAAAGATGACAAGCAGAATTCTGTCACTGACAATGTGCAAAACGATAATGAGCAGAGCGGCCAAAATAAAACGGCTGATCCTACCGCAGTTGATACTGAAGATAGGGATCAAACCGAGCAAAAGCAAGACAGTTTAACTGCTAAAATCACCAATAGAGATTTAAGAGATGTTGGCGAAAAAAGAAGCGTAGGTAACTGGAAGGACTTTATTAGTGCTCTAACAGATAGTAGTGTAAGCGAGATCGATATCACCAATAATATTAGTGCTGACAAAGACAAACGCCACTCCTATTTTCAAGGCAGAAAATTATTAATTAAGTCTGCTGGTAATGCGAAGTACACTCTTGATTTCAAGGGTATCGATCCTACTCTTGCCAGTAATTCTTCTTTAGATATGACTTACGAAAACCTGATACTGAAGAGTACTGACTATTATGGTGTCATTAATACCTCTAATATGAATAAAGACCAAAAAGCTAGAGTTACTTTTAGAAATATTGTCTTTTATGGTTCACAGTTAGTATTTACCAGAAATAATACCGATATTATTTTTGAAGGACAAATTCACGCGGAAACTATCAAAATTCCAGGTAATGTCGGTTGGTTGTTTGATGGTAGCAATCAGCAACTTTTAGAATTTACCAGTAGCAATAATAGCATTACTTTTAAGGCAGGTTGCCACTTTGACGGTTCAACATTTGGCGGCACCTTGATTGAAATGAGAGGAGAAGGCAACTCTTTAAATGTTGAAGAAGGAGCAGTTGTTAACCTGACCCCACTTAAGACGTATGACGGCACAAATGGTGCTAATAACAGTGAACACGGCTATCCAGTCAGTGCCATCTTTATTAGTGATGATGCACAAGTAACTGTTCATGGTCAGGTAAACATTAACATCGGACAAAGTGAAGGAATTAATTATGCGGGCAAACAAAATAACGGTCAAGCCAGAGCTATTTACCTAGATAATGCCAAATCAAAAGTTAATATTGGTAGAGGCGGCATTATTAACGTCAACACAAATGGTAATATTTCAACTAGAAATAAGCAAAACCTGATTTATATTGGGGGTGACTTTGCCATTAACTCCGGCGGTGCTCTCAAGATTACTGGGCAAAACATGGGCAATTATACTGGCTCGCTAGTGCAAATTGATGGTACAGCCAATGTCCAAAACGGTGGTTTTGAAATTCAATTAGTTGGTGATGCCGGTACAGGTGCAATAAAATTGGTTGATGTTGCCAATACCGGGCAATTGATTGTTAATAACCCAACATCCCTTGTATTAGACGCCCATCTGAATAACAATGACCGCACCAGCATTATCGGTGATAATAAAATAACTGTCACAAATGTTCGCCAGTCCTTAAACCTTGGTGATCTATTGAATGGATCAGCTGATAGCAACAATAATATAGTGCTACCGCCATTCCATGTCTTACAAGTAGAAAAAACCGCTAAAACTGTTGCAGTTAACAATTTAGAAGTATTAAACGGTCAAAGAATCTTCGACTTAGAAAAAGCCAAAAAAGATAGTCCACAGCTTAATGCTATTCTCAATAATGCGCCTAAAAACTTCCAGAAATTGCTGCAAAATTACAATCATCAAAGATATGACCTGCTCTTTCGGGCTATCGTTGAAGCAGCTTTTTCCAGTAAAGATAACCCAGGCTACAATAACATCAGATTTACGCCGGCTAATCAAAGTGGGTTCTTAGACATAGACCCAGAAGATGTAACAGTAACCAGTCAAGAAGATGGTTCAAAACTAGTCAAAGGTCATGTATTATACTATTATCCTGCAAAAGATGGTCCTGATAGTGACAACTTTTTTAAGAATATCTTACCTGGCGGTACTGAAGCCTATGTTTTAGCCAAGTTTAAAGATAGTGGTGTATACAAAAACGGTCAAGCTGTTAGTGATTCCACAATAGCTAATCCATACGCTGAAACAGTTGATACTTATCGCGGTGAAGCAAATGATTTGGCATTTTTACCAACAAAATTTGCCGCTAAAGTAGCTCCAGATGGCACCTTTACCATTACTATTCCTGCTGAAATTACTACTAAAATGGCTAAAGACGCTACAATTCAACTAACTCCTCATGCGAACTTTATTGAATATAGTCCCTTAGATATTGCCAGTGGCGTTCGCCCTACTACAGTTAGTCTAGGGATTAAACCATTTAGTGAAATACAACAAGAAGCAGCTCAGGCAATTAAAGATGCTATTAGCACAGCGAAAGCCAATAAGCCAAATAACTTGACTGCAGATCAGGAAAAAGCATTCACTGACGCACTGAATGAAGCCGCTAAGTATGCTGCAAATAATACAGACAGCAACTATGATTCCGGCAAATCAGTTTACGGAGTGCAACCTTCCAAGACTGCAATTAGCGAAGTAAATAATAGAAAAATGACCGTTTTAGACTTGGTAGAAAAGGCTGTACAAACGGCTAAAGGTCAAGCAGAGTATGAAAATGCCAAAAAGGATGCAAAAGATAAGTTAGACAGCCAGGCTAACGAGCAAATTTCTAAGTTTCCTTCACAGTCAGAAAAAATAAATGCTGCAAAAGATAAGGCAATAAGCAATGTTGATGCTCCCGAAACAAACGCCACCAACCTCGGTCAGGTTGTTAGTGACGGGATTGATGCCATCAATCAAATTGGTAAAGATTATCGTGAAAATGCCAGAACAGATATCAAGCAAGCAATTTCAAACGTGGAAAATGCTATTGCTGAAGCTGCTAAAGATGACAACGTCCAATCGCCTGTTGACGAATTGATTACTGGTTTAAAAAACAGGCTAAAGCGACCAAAAGAAATCGTTGCTACCGAAGGTGATCTTGATCAAGACGATAATGAAAAAGTCATCGATAACCATCAAAAAGAAGCGACAGAAGCAATTCAAGGTATTCAGGATACTATTGCTGCCGTCAAAGCTTTAGAAGATGCTGCTAAAGAACAAATTACGCAACATGCAGATGATAAAGAAGACATTCAAGATGTCCTAAATCAGGCGATTAAAGATATTATTAGCAGCAATAATCCGAAAGAAGACGTTAATAAGGGTCTTGATCATATTAAGGGCACCCATACCGGTAAGCAAAAAGACCAGGCAGCAAAAGATATTAAAGAAGCAGCTGCCCAAGCTAAAGAGCGGATTAAAAACTCTGGTTTATCTGAGGATGAACAAAAACAATATCTTGATGAAATAGAGCAAGTGGTTGCTGATACGACAACTACAACTGGTGATACCAGTAAATCTATTTACGGCACTGATGATGACGAAATTATCAATAAGAGAAAAGCTGCTGCTGAAAGTTTAATCAATAAAGCTGCTGCTAAATCAGAAATTGTTGATTATACCAGAGGCTATGAAAATGTCCTCGGCAAAGTAGACAATGCCGAGACAGCTATGGCAGATGCATTAAGTGCAATTGATAAAATTGAAGATAATGCTGCCAGTAGCCAAAATATTACCCAAATACTAAAATCGACAAAGGATAATATTTTAAACGCTTTTAAAGATGATGCTAAAGCACAAGTTAATACAGATGCAGATACTGCTAAGACCAACTTAGGAGTAACTAAAGAAACTAATATTGATGACGCAGTCACCAATGCCGGTAACACGATTGACAGTCACAATTCTGCTACTGATATTAAACAAGACATTATTAACGGTAAAAAGAATGTTTTAAATGCTTATAAGACGGCTGCTAAAGCGCAAGTTAAACAAGACGCAGATGAAGCCAAAAGTAATTTAGGGGTTGACCAAGAAACTAATATTGATAACGCGGTCACTAATGCTGCCAGCACGATTGATAGCCATGACTCACTTACCGATATTAAACAAGACATCATTGATGGTAAAAAGAATGTTTTAGACGCCTATAAAACTGCTGCTAAAAACCAACTAGAAGCAATCAAAAAAGATGTTATAGCTAAAATTCAAAATAACCCTAACTTAACGGCTAAAAATAAAGATGAAGCTGTAAATAAAGCCAATGATTTGCTTACTGGAGATCAGGGATATTACGACCGCATTGATAACGGAGAAACTCCAGCAGACATTGACAAAGCTACCAAAGAAGGTACTGCTGCATTAAACGATTTGCTTAACGAACAGAACATCAAGGGCCAACGCAATCAAGCTATTACGGATATTCAAACTGCTAGAGACAAAGCAATTGCTGAAATTAAGGGCAATAAGAACCTGAGTGACGCGGATAGTACTAAGTATCAAAATCTAATTAACGCTGCAGCCGATAAAGGGATTGCCAATGTTTCTCAAGACGAAGATGAAAATGCAATTGAAACAGATCGAGACAATGCTATTAAAAATATTACAGACTATCAGAATAATGCCGCGAACGCTGCTACGAATAATTTAGATCAACAACGTCAAACTGCAATTACAGAAATTGAAAATGCAGCTCAAGCAGCTAAAGACAAAATTGATGGCTTTGCTGACTCCGATTTAAGCCCAGAGGATAAACAACATTTTAAAGAACTGCTTGCTAAAGACTTAGATAGTGCCAAGGCAGAAATTAATGCAGCTAAAGACATTGATGGTATTAATTTTGCCAAGCAAGCTGCTAAAGATAGTATCAACAAGGACTTGGCAACTGCTCAATTGGCGGTCGCTAAATCTCAAGCAAATAAAGCTTTGCAAGCCGAGAGAGAAAAAGACTTAGCCACTATCAATCAGGCTTTTGAAGATAATAAAATTAATAGTGAGCAAAAAGATGCCTTAACAAGTAAGATTAGTGGCTTCTACGAAACAGCAACCAGCAAGGTTTATAATGACTTTACCATTGAACAAGTAGTTAAAGATAGAGATGACGGCGTTGCTTCTATGGCTAATGTTGCTGGCAGTATTGCAAGCGAAGAAGCAAAATTCTTAGAGCAACAAAAAAATGAAGCATTAACTAACAAAGATAGTGGACTAAACGTTTTAGCTGAAAAAATTCGTGCGGATATCGAACAAAATCCTAACCTTTCCGGTCAGGAAAAGAATAGCTACTATGGAGAAATTGCTACAGCATTAACGACAGCAAAAACTAATATTCAAAATGCTACTACTAAAGAAGAAATTGCTGCAGCAGCTAATGCTAGTCGCGAGGCCTTAAATAAAATTCGCGATAAAGCAGCCCTACAGTCAACTAGAAATGCTGCCCTGAAAGATTTATTGAGTGTTTACAACGATGTAAACGATAAAATTTCAGGTTTACAAAATGTCAATAGTAGTACAAAAGACGGGCTAATTAAGCAGTTAAACGATGACTACAATGATGCAGTTAACAAAGTTAAGAATGCTCCTATTGATCGAGTTGATACTGAAAAGCAAACAGGCAACGATAACATGCGTAAGGTAATCCGGGATGCTCAAAGCCTTGATACCAATATTAATAACGCCAAGAACGAAATTGATAAAATTGCTACACAAGCAATTGACAACATTAATCAGTCTTCAATGTCTGATGCTGATAAGAGCAAGACTATCTCAAAAATAAATGACGAACGGGATAAGGCTAAGCAAAATATAGAGTTGCAAAAGACTAATGATGCAGTTGATCAAGCTAAAAGCGACGGCAAAAATGCTATTGACCAAGTAGTAGCAGATGCTACTGCTACGGATTTGGCAGAGGCCAAAAATAACAGCGAAAAAACTATAGAAGACGCAGCTCGTGAAGCAATTAATAGGTTGAATTCCTCCTATAATTCGCTGAGTGAAGAAGAACAGGCTGACGCTAAACCCCGATATGATCAGGCAATCACAGATATTAATCAGGCTGCTGCTGGTGCTATCAACAAATTGCAAAACGTCAAAAGCAAAAATGACGTCAATAAAATAACTACCGATACTATTACTGCCATTAATAAAGCTGAAGCAAGCGGCAACTTGGCAATTACCAAAGCGCAAGCTAGAAAAACTATTAAAGATGCTGCTAACGAAATCAAGAATAGCCTGAAAGATAAGGCAGATCAAGATAGCGTTGATTCAATCATTGATACTGCTAATTCAGCTATTGATGCGGCCGAAGAAAGTAATTCAGTCTTGGACATTAAAGATACTGCTATTAAGCAGATAAAAGCTATTAAGTCTACTGCAGATGATAAATATGCTCAGGAAATTAAACAGGCTAAAGCCGCTGCTATTAAAAAGCTTACTGAAGAACTCAACGGCCAAACTAATAATCCTGATGTCCTGGGAATCTTATCTCAAATTGACCAAATTGCGGGTTTAAGCAACCAAGAAAAGGAAAAATATAAGAGTCAGGCAACGGATGCTAAAAATTTAGCTGTTAACCAAGTTAATGGTCAACAAACTGAAACCGATATAGATTCTGCTAAGAATACTGGAATTATTAACATTGACAAAGCCTTGAGTGCTGCCCAATTACAAGCTGCTAAGAATAATGCCAATAAATATTTAGAAGATATTGCCGAAACAGCTAAGAATGCTATCAATAGCATTGACCAGTCAGCCTTAAGTGACGAAGAAAAAGCCAAATTGATTGAACAAATCAATTCAAATAAAGAAACGGCTATCCAAAATATTAAACAAGCACAAACTTCAACTGAATTTGAAAAAGCTAAAGCAGCAGGCGAAGGTGCAATTAATGGTATGGTGCAAAATGCCAAGAATAATGCTGCTTTACTGCAAGAACAAAATGTCGCATACAATAAACTGGTTGAACAAGCGCAGAAATTGAACGAACGCTTAAAGAATGACCTGTTGCAAAATAAACTTGATCAAAATCAGGTTGATGAATTAAGCAATGCTATTAGCGCAGCTTTAAGCACTGCTAAAACCAAGATTTCTGCTGCAACTGCACAAGATAAAATCACTGATGCCAGAAGTAAAAGTGAGACTGCTCTTAACAACATTGGCAGTGATATTGATAAAGAAGAAGCCTTAACTAAAGCCCTAAACGATCTACAAACTGCTGCCACTAGTGCTAAGGCTAAAGCTGATAAAACTGAAGACAGCGCTGTCGCTGACAAAATGAAAGCCCAAATAGACCAAGAACAAAAGAAAGCTGCTGCTAATATTATTGCCGCTAGAAATAATAAGCAAAACACTATTACGCAAATTCAAGCAGCGGCAAGTGAGGGCATTGCCACAATTAGCAAATTAGGTGATGACTTTGATAATAAAAATCAAATAGTTAAGAGCCTGAAAGAATATGCTGCAAGTGCCAAAACTGATGTTGATGGTTTAGACTTAGCCGGTAATGATGTCGCTAGCGGATATAAAGATATTGAACGAGTTTTAAATAACTTTATTAGTTTAATTTATGCCGGTACAAGTGATAAGCTGTCGCAGTTAGAACAAGATGCCAAAACAAATATTGATCAAGCCAAGTTGCCTAGTCAACTGACTGCGGAAAAAAATAATCTGATTAACAAGGTTAAGGAATACCTTAAAAATAAAGGGAAAATTGCCAGTGTGGCAACTAATCTAGAGCAAGAGCAAATTGAAGAACTGCAAAAGCAACTTGATGAAGCCGTCAATAGAACCATAGATAAGATTGCGGGTGTTAAACTTGAGAATACTTACGAAAATGCACTAGCACAAGCTCAAAATGCCCAACAAGGTAAAGCTCAACAGGATGAAATTCCTAATTTCGGTAAAAAAGAAATCGACCGTATTTTTCAAGTTGCGCAAGAAAAAGCCGAAATAGTCAAAGCTAAACAAGAGGCAATCTCTCAGGTCGAACAAGCTCAAAAAGAAGCAAATGATGCAATAGAAAAATCAGGTTTGTCACCAGAGGATCAGCAAAAGCAGAAAGACCAAATTAAAACTATTGTTGAGCAAGCAAAAACTGACATTAATTCTGTTCAACAATCTGAAACAGAGGCTAAAGACCAAATAAATGACAAACGAGATCAAGCAGTTGACAAGTTCAGTGCCATTAAAGATCAAGCTGCCCTAGCTGGTCAAAAGACAAAAGCTGAAGATATTCTAAAGGATAAACAAACTAAGGCTCATAATATAATTGATCAATCTCAGTTAACTGCCAAGCAGAAGAAGGCAGCTAAAGCTGCAATTGATGATGCTTATCAACAGAGTTTCCAAGATATAGAAAAGTCTACAGCTATTAGCGACATCCCAGATGAAGCAAACATTGGTCAAAATATTGATCGTCTGTTAACTAAACCTGAAACCAGCACTGAACCAGAATGGTTTAATGATGAACAAAAAAATGCTCTTGAAGGTGCTGATGGAGTAATTGGCATTAACAACGCATACAGTACACTAAAAGACAGACTAAAAGATAAACTGGCACAAGAAGTGTTAGATAATATTGATGAACAAATAAAAGCTATTGATGAAGCCAAAAATATCCAGACTGTCAGTGCTGCTTATGATGAGGCAATGACTATCATCAATAAGGAAAATGCTAAAGCTGACATTGACGAAGAAGCTGATAAGGTTACTAAAGAAATTGACGGTAATGATAAATTATCAACTGAATCAAAAGACAGGCTAAAAGAGCAAATCAAAGATGACAGCCAAAAGGCTAAGGATAAAATTGATGCAATCAATGCTCCTAAAGGCGATACAACTGACAAAAAGAACCAGATTGATAAAATCACAGAAACCGCCAAAGCTGATATTAACAGCGCTGGTAATGCTGCTAAAAATGAATCGATTGGTTCGCTTAAAGCAGAGGCTAATAACGATTTGGCTGATAAACACCAAAAAGCAATTGCTGAACTAAAAGACAAGTTTGGTGAAAATTCCGATACCACCAGCGTTGATCAAGCCTACCAGGAGTATTCACGTGTCAATGGTGATTCACCTGCAGATATTGCAGCTGATAAGATTGCAGCTGAAAAAGAAATAGCTAAAGGTTCGGTAATTGACACTGCTACTAACGCTAAAAACCAAGTTGATAAATTAAAACATCAGGATGGCAACGATTATACTGATACTGAAAAACAGGCAATAAAAGACCGCATTGACCAAGAAGCAGCTAAAGCCAACTCGGATCAAACGGGTACTATTGCTCAAGCTCAGGATTCTACTGGAATAGAAACTGCCAGAAAGGATGCAGTTGACAAGATAAGCAGTATTATTGTAAGTGATAGTAAAGAACTTGAAGATGTTTTAAACAACAATAGCAAAGTACAAGGAGAAAGACTGAAAGTCGCTTATGATTCTGCAGTTAAAGCTCTTACAGACAGGTTTAAGGATAAAGCAAACACTACTAGCGTTGATCAAGCATACGAAAATGCTAAAGATGCTCTCAGTGATCCTGCCAACGCGGATAAACTCGCTGCAACAGAATTAGCTGGTGAAAAGGCAATCGCTGCTGGGGCTCTAGCGGAGGCACAAAAAGCAGCTACAAGTGAAATTCAGTCCTCTAGCAATTACACTGAGCAGGAAAAGAAAACTATTATTAACCAAATTGATACTGATATGAATACTGCTAAAGATGCTATTAATCAGCCTGAAGTTAATGATAGTAAAACCATTACTAAACTCCGTGATGATGCAATTAATCAACTTTATCTCGATAGTACAGATTCTGATACAATTGACCATATTCTTCATGATAATAGTCAGCACGAAAATAATCATAGCTCTACTACTCAATCTGTCCCTGCCCCAGTTAACAATAAACCTATTAATACTGCTGACAAAGAAGAACCAGAACTTGATTTAAGCCATAGCGAAGAATTGGCTTTAATGCACAATGCCTACCTATATGACGAAAAAGGTCAACGTGCAAATAAAGTTGTTCTTGGAGCCGGTTCAATCATTACTTCGTATGGTATAAAAGAAATTAACGGGAAACACTATTACATTCTGGTTGATAGAGGCAATAAGAACCAAGTCTACTATGTTGCTACTAGCAACGTAGTTTCAACCAGTCGAAAATTAAAACATAATGCTTATGTTTACAATAAACATGGCAAACGAATTAAGAAAGCGGGTGTGTTAAGAAAAGGCAATAATATTAATACGTATGGCAGTGCAGTAACCATTCGGGGCAAGAAGTACTTCATTATTGCTCAAAACCGTTTTGTTAAGGCCGCAAATATTGCAGTCCAAAAAGCATCTGTTGCTACTGTTACCACAGCTCCGATTACTGAAAAGCCACATCCAGTGGTCGAAAAAGAAATTATGCACAATTCATATTTGTATGATAAGCAAGGAAAACGTGCCAATAAGTTAGTAATTCTTGTTGGTTCAAGTGTAAATACCGCTAACAAGCAATCGATTAATGGCAGGTCATTCTACGAACTGGAAGATGGTCTATTCATCTCTGCTGCTAATATAGATTCCAAAAAGATCAAATTAAGGCGTAACGCTTATATTTATAGTCAACATGGTAATCGAATTAGTAAAAAAGGTTTGAAGAAAGGTAAAGCAGTTAAAACTTATGGCGATCCTGTCAAAATAAACAACAAGCAATACTATATTATTGCTAAAAATAAGTTTGTTAAAAAAGCTAATTTTAAATAATTAATTTTACATCAATAGTTCCAGAAGTTTAAAACTCTGGAGCTATTTTTTTAGTTCTTTTTTATTTCCAGTCAGGATCATTAGATAGGGGCAATTTATGCCAGTAATCAGGTTTATTTACCTGACGACCGCGAGCAATCGCCATATCATATTTGGCTACATCTTTAGTTATTGTCGAATCTGCTGCCACAAAAGCGTGGTCAGCAATATTAACTGGTGCAACTAAAGTAGCACCAGAGCCAATGAACGCACGATCACCCACGTTAGTATGATCTTTTTTCACGCCGTCATAATTAGCGAAAATAGTGCCACAGCCAACATTAACATCTTTACCCAAAGTAGCATCCCCGATATAAGTCAAATGACCTACTTTAGAATTTTCACCAATTTCAGCATTTTTAATTTCTACAAAGTTTCCGATATGGACACCCTTTCTTAGGATTGCTTTAGGGCGCAAATGTGAATTAGGGCCAACGTCTGAAAATTCATCCATCTCAGCTTGTTCAACTGTTGAAGAAGTTACAGTAACATTGTTACCAACTTTAGAATCAATAATCCTGGAGCCAGAAGTTATTAAACAGTCGCTCCCAATTTCAGTATTGCCTTTAATTACGACGTTGCCTTCAATCTGCGTATCACAACCAATTTTAACATCCGCATCAATATAAGCCGTATCAGGATCAATGAAAGTTACACCATTTGCCATATGCTTTTTATTAATCCTTTTTTGCATAATTTTGGTAGCTTGAGCCAAAGCTGATCGATCGTTAACTCCCAGGCTTTCGCTGAAATCTGGCATTTTGTATGCACCAATTCTTTGACCTTCGTTACGCAAAATTTCCAGCACATCAGTTAAATAATATTCTCCTTGAGCATTATGATTATCGACCTTTTTTAATGCACTAAATAACAACTGATTGTCAAAACAAAAAACACCGGTGTTGATTTCGTCGATTTTTAATTCACTTGGTGTGCCGTCTTTTTGTTCAACAATTCTTAAAACATTATCTTGATCGTCTCGAATAATGCGACCATAACCATAAGGATTTGGAGCTTGGGCTGTCAAAACAGTAGCCGCATTGCCTTTGCTTTGGTGGTAATTAAATAATTTTTGAAAAGTTTGGCTTGTAAATAATGGTGTATCACCCGTAATTACTAAAGTAGCACCCTTTTCTGCTGCTAACTCATCTGCAGCAGTTAAAACGGCATCACCTGTACCAAGTTGCTTTTTTTGTAAAACAAACTCAGACTTATCAGCAAGAACCTTTTTAACTTCTTCTGCACCATTACCCACAATTGTAACTATTTTGTCTGGTTTTATTGCTTGCGCTGCTTCAACAACGTATTCGACCATTGACTTGCCACATACTTGATGTAAGACTTTGTACAATTTTGATTTCATACGGGTTCCCTTGCCCGCTGCCAGAACAATTACAAACTTTTTCATTAATTTTAGCCTCTTTTATTTTCCTAGATTATTATTATATTTTAGTATATCATCTTATAAACTAAAAGCGGTCAAAATCGGTGTGCGCAATTAACGAACCTGGCTCTGCCACAATGACTTTCTTCTTGTCGTCAATTCTTTTGATTTTTACTAAAGAAAGATGGCCCTCAATTAATTTAACATCATCAAAATCTGCTTCACATAAAACGCAAACACCAGCAATATTACCATTAAATTCTCTAACTAATTGCTGCATTCCTGTTAAAGTACCGCCGGCCATCATATAGTCATCTATCAGCAAAACATTAGAATTTTCTTTTAACACTCTAGTTGGCAATTCCATTTTAGAAACACGATCAAGTGAAGAAGAAATATAGTTTACTGAAACCGTTGCACCTTCTGTGACTTTTGAACGCTTACGTGCAATGATAAATGGCACATTTAAATAGCGTGCAACTGCCTGTGCTAAAGCGATACCCTTAGTTTCAATAGTCATTACAACATCAATGTCAGAATATGCATACCTGGTAGCAATTAATTTACCTATCTTGTCTAAGTCTTGCGGATTACCAATGATATCGGACAGGTAAACGAAACCTCCCGCTAAAATACGGTCAGGATCTTCAATACGACTGGCCAATTCATTTAAATATTTCTGAGCATGCTTTTTACCCCAAAAAGGAATATAGCGCACACCACCGGCCGCACCTGCTACAGTTTCTAAAATACCATCTTGATTATTTGCTAAAGTGTGTTTCAAAATGGCAAGGTCTTCCGAGATCGAAGACTTTGCTGCACCATATCTTTTTGCAAAAAATGGCAGCGGAATTAAGTCATGTGGTCGTTCCATCAAATATTTAGTCATGTCAACTAATCTCTCTGAACGTTTCATAGAATTACCCTCCTATTGTTTGTCTTTTGCCAGTTACTACTATACACTTAACCATAAAAAAAGGCACTAACATTTTACCAAATGTTAATGCCAAAAAGTATTATTTGGATATCGCTTTAGTTTTACTGTACAGCGTTATCAAATTTTAATGTAATGTTTTTGGTTAACAAATCCGTATAACTATAAGAAACATGTTCAAAATTGTTTGAATCTTGGTCTAGATCAACTACAAAAACTGCGGGAAAAGTATTCTTTAAAATTCCACGTCTTTTTGTAACTTTCTTACGTCCGGCTCTTGCAACTACAGTCAACGAATCACCCAAATGTGAATCCAGCTTACTCTTAATGGTCATAATAGATGTTGGCAATGAAAACAACTCCTTTGGAGTGAATTATACCACTTTATTATTATTTTTTCAATTCTTTTTAAAAACAACCACAGAATATTTTCGTCAATTTTTAACTGGCACACTTGCAGCAATTTGGACAAATTGCTTAAGAGTCAGCTGTTCGGGACGAACTCGGGAATCGACACCTAACGACTTAATTAAATGTGTTCGATCTTCATTGTTCGGTATGAGTGCTTTCAAATTGTTATTTAATGTTTTCCGCCTTTGTGCAAAGCACATCTTAACTACCCAATTAAAGTGCTTAGAATCATTTATATCGATTTTACTTTCTGCGGGCAAAGGTGTTAAAACCACAACACTAGAGTCAACTTTTGGTCTTGGAATAAAGGAAGAACTTTTTACAGTCATAAATGACTTAACGGCCATTTCTGTTTGAACAGCGATTGTTAAAGGTCCATATTCTTTTGTTCCTGAATGAGCACTTAAACGATCTGCCACTTCTTTTTGCATCATCAGCGTCAGACTGGCAAATTCTAATTCAGAATTGTTAAGGAAGAAAATAATTGGCGTTGTGATGTAATAAGGCAAATTCGCTACAACTTTGACCGGTTTGCTTAAATCAAAAAAACCTTTCAAATCTTGCTTAAAATCAGCCTTCAGTATGTCCTTTATCTTCAATTTGAAACGTTGATCTAAAGGATAACCGTTTATTTTTTTGGGTAGTTCATTTTGTAATACTTCTAAAAGATTTTCATCAACTTCATAAGCAAAAACCTTAGCGCCGGCATCCAGCAATTGCTCAGTTAAGGAGCCAATTCCAGGACCGATTTCAATTACTTGGTCATCGGGTTTAATTGCTGCCGCTTTGACAATACCATGAAGAGCGTCCAGATCTACTAAAAAATTCTGACCCAGGCTCTTTTTAGCTTTCATAAAATAGCGATTAATAATTGCCTGAGTTCTAACAGGAGAACCAATGGGAATCTCAGTGCTCATCTTGTACCTCCTTAAGAGCTTGTTTAAGTTCAGAAAGTGAAATACCAAAAGTTTGTAAACGGTGATAAAACTGCTTTCCATTTCCATAGCCAATGCGCAGTTTATTGCCAACTTTTTCTCGTGTTTTGCGTGAATTAGGGCCACTTGCTAAACCCAATTTTTGATACTTTTCTCTTGTTAAATCAGTATTTGGCACCCTTTTTTCATGTAAATCACTCAGAGCTTTTTTTAAGGCCTCTTTTGATGCATGTTCAACGCCAAGGGAACCTTTTTTATGAGGCTCTCCCTCTTTTCGAGTAATAAAAGCCTGTTTAGCTGTTGGTACTGCCTGAGTCACCAGACGCCTTATTCGCTCACCATTTAAATCTGGATCAGTCAAAACAATAATATCTCTTTTGCAAGCCAATTCCTGCAGTTCCGCAAGTACAGTTTCAGGAACATCTGAACCATTGGTTTCAATTGTTTCAATACCTGGGAAAAATTGTTTAAGCCGAATTGTATCGTCTTTTCCCTCAACGACTACGACGGCATCAAAATGTTTTTTAGTTAAGTCCATAGACCCTCATTGTATTTGCATATGTTGCCTGAGCAACCTCATCTAGCGGGAGACCTTTTAATTCAGCAATCGCACGTGCCACATAATAAACATTACCCGGTTCATTTTGCCTGCCGCGGTATGGTTTAGGAGTGAGATAAGGTGCATCGGTTTCAACCAATAACCGTTCTAAAGGAGTTTTTTGAGCCGCTTCATGTACCTCCACGGCTTTAGTAAAGGAAACAACCCCAGAATAAGAAAAATATACATTCAAATCTAAGAATTTGGTTAGCCATGAAATGTCACCGTTAAAACTATGCAAAATTGCACCATATTCCAAATTGCTTTTTTTTAGTATTTCGTAGCAATCCCCAAACGCATCTCTAGTGTGAATATCAACAGGCTTTTTTAATTCATGTGCCAGTTCAACTTGTCTTGCAAAAACTTCCCGTTGCTTTGCTCTTGGAGATTCATCCCAATAATAATCAAGGCCTACTTCACCTAAGGCAACCACACCAGGCAGTTGTAACTGCTCGATCAATAAATCTTCTGCTTTTTGGTCATAATCTTTGGCAACATCAGGGCAGTAGCCAACCATAGCATAAACCTGAGTAAAGCGTTGACTTAAATCAATGGCACGCTTGTTAAAATCAGGATCCTGCCCTGCACAAATTATTTTAGTCACACCCAGTTTTTGCGCACGTTCAAGATAAAATTCTTCTTTACCGCGAAACGGCTCATCTTGTAAATGAGTATGGTTATCAATTAACTCCATTAACTTAGTTGTGCCCCGACTTCATGTTCGTCACCAACTAAAGCTAATTTTACTTCGCCATTTTTCTCACTGGACAAAAGCATACCTTGACTCAAATGACCCAGCATCTTGCGCGGCTTAAGATTAGTTACAGCCAAAACTTTTCTACCCAATAATTCACTGGCATTAGGATAATATTGCCGGATACCACTTAAAATCTGTCTTTCATCACCATTGCCAAAGTCCATTTGGAATTGCAACAGTTTCTTAGACCCTTGAACAGGCTCAACAGATAAAATTTTGCCAACTTGAATTTTTACCTTATCGAAAGCGTCAATTGAAATTTCCTTATCTTTACCTTGTTCATTGCGGCTTTCTTTCTTTGGCTTAGCTTTAGCCATCTCATCTTGAATGTATTTAATTTCTTCTTTAGGCTCAACTCTTGGGAAAATCGGTTTTGGATCAGAAATAACATTAGTATCCCAAGCACATGCACCAAATTCAAATTTCTTTTCTTCATCGTTCTTCCAGTCAAGACCTAATTGTCTGAACATTTCAACTGGAGTTCTGGTCATAATTGGAGCAATCAGCAAAGCAATAATTCTCAAACTTTCTGCTAAGTTTGACATTACACGAGTTAAGTCAGCTGTTTTGCCTTCCTTATTCAAATTCCAAGGCATAGTTTCATCAATATACTTATTAGCACGATTAATAAACTTCCAAATATCCTCGATTGCCTGAGTAAAGTGCAGAGTATCCATTTCTTTTTTGTAGCTGGCAATGACGTCTGCTGCAGTTTGGGCTAAATCCTTACCCAAGTCATCCTGCTCTTGCGCAACGGGTTCAACTTTTCCATTTTGATACTGATTGATCATTGAAACAGTTCTGTTAAGCAAGTTGCCTAAATCATTGGCCAAGTCATAGTTAACCCGTTCAACAAAGTCTTCTGGAGTAAAGACACCATCAGAACCAAACGGCAAGGCCCGCATCAAGTAGTAACGCAGTGCGTCCACGCCATAACGGTTAATAATAGATTCAGGATAAACAGCGTTGCCCTTTGATTTGGACATCTTGCCGTCTTTCATTAAAACCCAGCCGTGACCAATAACATGCTTAGGTAATGGTAATCCCAAGGCCATCAGCATAATTGGCCAGTAAATAGTGTGGAAGCGCACAATTTCTTTACCTACCAGATGAACATCTGCAGGCCAGTATTTCTTAAATAGCGAATCATCATCTGAACCATATCCCAGAGCTGTAATATAGTTAGATAAGGCATCAATCCAAACATAAACAACGTGCTTAGGATCACTTGGAACAGGGATACCCCAGGAAACAGTAGTTCTAGTAACTGAAAGGTCTTCAAGACCTGGCTTTAAGAAGTTGTTGACCATTTCCTTTTCACGAGTGTGAGGAAGAATAAAATCAGGGTGATCTTGATAATATTGATAAAGTCTATCAGCATATTTACTCATCTTAAAAAAGTATGAAGGCTCTTTAACAAGCTGCACTTCATGACCTGATGGAGCCTTACCACCAATCACATTGCCATCATCGTCTTTATAAACTTCAGCCAATTGCGATTCTGTAAAGTACTCTTCGTCTTCCACGGAATACCAGCCAGTATACTCACCAAGGTAGATATCCCCCTGTTTTAGCAGCTGTTCAAATATTTTTTGGACGCCTTTTACATGCTCTTTGTCAGTAGTACGAATAAATTTATCATAAGAAATATCAAGGCTTTTCCACAACTTTTTATAAATAACTACCATTTTATCTACAAATTCTTGCGGTTTAACTCCCTGCTTCTCAGCTTTCTGCTCAATTTTTAACCCATGCTCATCAGTACCGGTTAAAAAGAAGGTGTCGTATCCTTGACTACGCTTGTAGCGTGCCATTACATCTGCAGCGATAGTAGTATACGCATTACCGATAGTCAATCGGCCAGATGGATAGTAAATTGGTGTTGTGATATAAAAAGTTTTTTTATCAGCCATATTCATTTTCTCCTTAATTTTTGTTTAATTATATTATACTACACCAATAAAAAAGCGAATTCCTTACGGAGTCCTCTTTTTTAGTAGATATTTAGCATTTTACGCTTATTTTTAGATTAAAAATTTTTCACTCTTTAAATAGAAATGCTTGATAACTGTAGTCAGTAAAATATATAGAACAAGTATACCAAATACTACCCACATGAATTCAATTGGCATCTTGCCAAAACCCAGTTTTGTTGCTAAAAATGAAAATGGGATCAATGTTCCAATTACTCCAGCTCCAAATGTGGCTAAAGTTACTCCTGGTGCAGCATGCTGTTTAATAAACGGCAAACGTGGATCACGCAAAGCATGAATAACCATTTCCTGGGTCCAAAGTGATTCAATAAACCAACCAGTATGGAAAAGTGCCACAAATGCTACTTTTTGTGTTGCTCCAAGTGCGCTGTAATTTCCACCTGTTAATTGGGGACAAATCACAAAGAATAATAGGGCAAATGTCAAAATATCAAAAACAGATGAAGTTGGGCCAAAATAAAACATGAATTTAGGCAATTTTTTAGTTGACCAGGTTCGTGGCTCTTTTAAAAACTTATCAGACATATCATCAAATGGCAGTGCGAGGCAACTGGTTCCATAAAGTAAATCAAGAACTAACAGCTGCAATGGGAGCATTGGCAGAAATGGCAGGAAAGAAGAGGCTACCATAATTGACAAGATATTACCAAAATTGGAAGAAAGAGTAATCTTAATGTACTTCATAGTATTGCCAAATACCTTGCGTCCAATTCTAACGCCAGCTTCCAAAACATTTAAGTCCTTATGCAGCAAAATAATATCAGCAGATTCCTTGGCAATATCCACAGCTGTATCAACAGAAATTGAAACATCTGCTGCTTTCATTGCAGGCGCATCATTAATGCCGTCTCCCATATAACCAACAGTATGACCATTTTTCTTTAACAAGTTAATGATTTTAGTTTTATCTTCTGGTGATAATTTGACAAAAATGTTGCACTCTTCCACCATTTTAGCTAATTCTTCGGGCTTCTTTCCCTCCAAATCTGCACCTGTATAAACTGTATCAACATTTAAACCAACTTGTAAGCCCACAGTTCTGGTAACAGCTTCATTATCTCCTGTTAAAATTTTAACGTTAATTCCGTCATACTTTAAACGAGCTAAAGCATCTTTAGCACTTTCTTTAGGCGGATCAAGGAAGGCCAGATAGCCGCATAAAATAAGATCATTTTCATCTTTGACGGAAAATTCTCCAACAGGAGCAGGATTACGCTTGTATCCCAGCATGATAACCCGCAAGCCGTCATCATTCATGTCGTTAACTTTAGCCATTACTTTTTGTTTTCGCTCAGCTGTTAAAGGTAAAATTTGACCGTCAACTTCAAGCTTGGTAGCAACTGCCATCATTTCTTCTGAAGCACCCTTTGTTACTAACAGGTGCTCACCATGTTGCTCATCAGAGTTTTCCACCACGACACTCATGCGCCTTCTGGAAAAATCAAATGGAATTTCATCAATTTTATTGTAATCACGCTGAATTTCACTAATATCCAATTCATCGCCGGCAGCTTCAATTATTGCTTTATCAATCAGATTTTTCATTCCGGTTTGATAATTAGAATTGAGGTAACCTAATTCCAAAATACGCGGGTTTTCCTGCAAATTTAAATCATAGTGGCGTTCCAAAACCACTTTATCCTGCGTTAATGTTCCGGTCTTGTCCGTACACAAAATATCAGCAGAGCCAAAGTTTTGAATTGAGTTCATCTTTTTGACAATTGTGCCCTTTTTTGACATTTCAATTGATCCCTTAACCAGGTTAGTAGTAACAATTACCGGCAGCATTTCGGGAGTTAAACCCACAGCTGTAGCAATTGAGAAAATTAGCGCATTTACCCAGTCACCTTTGGTGATGCCATTAATGATAAAAACCAATGGAGCAATGATTGCGGTCATAATAATCAATAACTTGGAAACATTTTTGATGCCAATGTCAAATGTTGTATTTTTGACATCGTTATGTGAGATATCATGAGCCAGTTTGCCGAACATTGTCCTTTCACCTGTAGCAAAGACAATTCCCAAACCTGAACCTGAAACAATTGTTGTTCCTTCATATAAAATGTTGGGATAATCTAAATAATCACGGTCTGCACCAATTTTCGGCTTTGAAGTTGCAATTTTTTCTACTGGATTTGATTCACCATTTAAAGAACTTGATGAACAAAAGAGGTCTTTGCTTGTTAGAAGTCGCATATCGGCTGGTACCATATCTCCAGCTGCTAAGCGGATTACATCGCCTACGACTACTTCACTGGTATCAATTTCCTGGTCTTTGCCGTCACGAATGATGTCAGTTGTGACAGAAACCATCTTAAGCAAAGAGTCAACAGCATTTGATGATCTGACGTTTTGCACAAAACTGGTAACACCAGAGATTAAAACCATCGTGACCATTATTGCAACGGTAGTCAAATCCTTTTCACCAGCCGGCACAAAAATATAGTCAGTAAACAAAGACAATGTTGCCAAAACCAATAAAACTAGTGTAAAAGGCGTAATAAAAGCTTCAGCTAAAAAACGTAATTTAGAGTTATGTTTATTTGAAGCAATTGTATTTGAACCGTATTCTTCTCTATTTTTTTCTGCCTGCTTGCTAGTTAATCCATTACTGCTCGCATGTAGTCTAGCTAAAGTCTCTGATCTGCTTTCCTTGGCTATTGCCTTTACCAATGCCAAATCTTTGTTGCTGGTTGTACCACTTGGCTTTTTCAGCATTATCCCCACTCCTCATCACAGAACTAACTCAAACAAACTAAAAAAGGGGCGCCCATGCTAACCGCTTGGCGCCCCTTTTCAACAGGTATATTATACTCATCGTTCAGTTTTAACACTACGTGACGTAAGCCTTGCAACTAGCCATCTGGTTTTCGCCTTATATCGACGATAACTATTTGACCCGTTGGCATCTCTGGATGTTTCCGGGCGATAGCATTTGTTCACGTAGGAGTCTCACCTAACAGTTTATTTGTTTCTTATTTAATTGCATTGTGAGTGTAATACATAACATATGATAAAGTCAATATTTTTACCTTTTTTTTACGTTCAAATTGTTTTTAAAGAAATAAATCAACCCACCAATTAATAATGCAAGCGCCAAAGCTATAGGCAAGGCCAACCTGTGAGGATGAGAAAGCTGTGCCCGCTCATCACTGGATAAATCATACTTATCAAGTGAATACTGGTAACGTTGATCAATAGTTGTTGCACATGCTCTAAACACAAAGCGTAAGCCTTCATTAAATTTCTTTTTATTAGTGCTGCGTAATTTATCAGATTGAGAACGAATTATATTGCCGCGAACATCAGCAGAAAATGCACTATGCAGATCTTTACTGGAAAATATCTGCACATTACGTTTTTTATTTTTAGTGCCAACAACAATAAAAACCGTCCGTTTATACTTGTTTAACTTAGCCGGTGTCAAGTGATCAACCCGATTCACTGTTTTCACAATGATTTTGGGTTGCTCACTAGTCTGAAAATATCGATCATTTTTTGCTAAAATTAATTTGCTGGTTTCGCGTTCAAGCAGATTAGTGTTATCTTTAATGTTAGGACTTGAAAAACCAGTCATCGTTAGAAAAATGCCAATAAAGGCCGTGAGCAAAGCAAACTTAGTTTTCAGCGTCTTCCAGTTTATGGGCCAATTGCTCCACATATTGTCGATCGATTTTAATTTGTTCATAAGGAACCCCGCAGTCTTTAAAAAGTTTAATCGCAAGTGGACTGTCATTATAGTCGAAGTAATAATTAATTCTTTTAACTCCAGCCTGCACTAATGCCTTAGCACAATTATAACAGGGAAAGTGTGTGACATAAATTTCTGTGTCATCGGTTGAAACGCCGTTACGTGCACATTGGATCAGTGAATTCATTTCAGAATGAATAGTACGTACGCAGTGCCCGTCAACCAGTTGATGACCAACATCATCACAATGAGGCTGTCCCGTAACAGATCCGTTATAGCCTGTACCAATGATACGATTCTTTTTCACTAAAACACTACCTACTAGTGCCCGATCACATGTCGAGCGCTGAGCAATTACTAAGGCCTGCATCATAAAGTACTGCTTCCAGGGAATTCGCTTACGCATTTTTTTACCTCTTAAAATAATTCAAACCGATTGCATCCCTTACCTCTTGTAAGGTTTGGTTAGCTACTTCGTTTGCTTTCTTAGAGCCCTCAATTAACATATCATAGACAGCTGATGTATTCTGTTCATATTTAGAGCGTCGCTCGCGTATTGGAGCCAACTCCTTTTCCAATACCGTATTTAAATAACGCTTAATTTTTACGTCACCCAAGCCGCCTTTTTGGTAATCTTCTTTTAATTGCGCTACCTTATCCTTGTCAGGATCAAAAATATCAAGATAGGTAAAGACAGTGTTACCCTCAACTTTGCCTGGATCTTCAACATGAATGTGCTGGGGATCAGTATACATTGACATTACTTTTTGTTCAACGGTTTTGGCATCGTCAGAAAGATAAATAGCATTATTTAAGGATTTGGACATTTTGGCATTGCCATCTAAGCCGGGTAAGCGTCCTTCGCCTTTTTCCGGGAAGTAACCTTGAGGTTCTACTAATACATTGCAGTTATAAACGCGGTTAAAAGTACGAACTATTTCACGCGCCTGCTCTAGCATTGGCTCCTGATCATCCCCGACTGGTACCAAAGTCGCTTTAAAAGCTGTGATGTCAGCTGCCTGTGAAACCGGATAATTTAAAAAGCCGACAGGAATGGAATCGTTAAATCCTTTTTGCTTGATTTCGGCCTTAACTGTTGGATTGCGTTCCAGACGACTAACAGTGACCAAGTCCATATAATAGGCCGTTAATTCAAACAAGGCAGGTATTTGTGATTGAATAAAAACTGTAGAAATTTCAGGATTTATGCCAACTGCCAAGTAGTCCAGTGCTACTTGAGTTAAACTTTTTTGAATTTTTTCAGGATTACGCGCATTATCAGTTAATGCTTGTGTATCAGCTATCATGATAAATGGATGATATTCGCCTGAATTTTGTAATTTGACCCTGTTTTTTAACGAGCCAATATAATGTCCCACATGTAATTTCCCTGTTGGGCGGTCACCTGTAAGGATAACTTTCTTTTTCATCATACTTTACCTTCCTTAAATAATTAAAATCTTTTTAATGTGATAATTATATTAATTCTACCAAAAATCGTGCAATGATTAAACATGGAGGAAAAAATGTGCAATCAATTTCAACTGCCAAGTCTAGCAGAAATTAAAAAATACTTAGTAAATGACTTAAATTTACCTTTAGTAGAACCTGCAAGCAATTTGCCTCAAAATCAGAGCATTTTTCCTAAAAGTCATGCTCCCGTTTTGGTTTATGCAGATAACCAGTTGCAGCTGCTACCCAAATCATGGGGTTACCCCAGTCCGTTTGATCAAAATAAAGTCATATTTAATGCGCGAATTGAACGCTTTTTTGAAGAAAAAAGGTCAATGTGGGACTCTTCTTTTGCCAGATCTCGTTGTATTATTGTTGCCAGCCAATTTTTTGAATCAGGTCATAATACTTATTCCGCCGAAAATGGTCATACTTACCATGAACGCTTCAGTTTCAAGAATGCAAACGGTGCATTAACACTAATTGCCGGAATTTATCAAAAGGATCATTTTTCAATGGTTACTACTCAACCAAATAGAACTTACGCTGAAATTCATAACAGAATGCCTTTAGTTATCCAGGCTGCTGAATTGCGCCAGTGGCTATTTCAGAACTTTTCATCTTTAGTTGATCGCAGCCAGTTAAGTCTTGATTCTGTTAAGCTACCACCTAAAAAGTAACAACAATATTTCCAAGTTAATTCAAATAGCTTCTCACTCCTATTTATTATTACGCAAATTTATTCTGAAACTCTTAAAAAATGACGCTACTTTAAGAAATTTTTCCTTCTCCTAGCAGCTACTTGTAAAATTTTAAAAAACAAAACTTGGTTTCGAAAACGAAACATGATAAACTGTTTGAGTAATGCGGGTATAGTTTAATGGTAAAATGTTAGCTTCCCAAGCTGAAGATGCGGGTTCGATTCACGCTATCCGCTTAAATAAAAAAGCAATGGCTTTAATAGCTGTTGCTTTTTTTGTTTATCAAATTATTAATTTAAGGCCATTATATCTGTTTTGTTCATATAATATTTAAATATACTATAAATATATATTAATTTAATTTTATATATTTATAATTAATTTAGTGTTAATATAAATTTAGGTATTGTTTTTAAAATTAATGTCAGTTTTGTTCTGGTTTTAATTTTGAAAGGTCAAAAGGTATAATAATGAATTCAAAATTTAATTTACACGGCAGAGAAAAATTAATATTAACCAGTGTCGTTACATCAACTCTAGGTTTAATTGCTATGAATCCTGCTGTCATTAAAGCTGATACTGCAGTAGCTAAACCCTTGACTACAAAAAGAGAAGCAATTAATAAGCACAAAAGCAAGCGTAAAATATTTTATCAAAATAATAACAGTTTAAAAATCAAGGACACAGTCAATAATACTAATAGTTTTGTTTCTAATAATACAGACGTTAACCCATTAAAAAGAGTTGTTAATGCTAGCGCAAATTCTAATCCTACTCTTAATACTGCAGAACAACTTCAGCCATCAAATATCCAAAACATAAAAGATGCGCAAAAATCCTCAGCAGGAACAATGTTAGTGAAGGAAGAGGATCCTGAATCAGTAATGACTGGTGAGTGGGACGGATTAAAAATAACGCTTGATACAGATGCACGTATATGCACTATTTCAGGTGGTACAATTACTGATCCTGATCAACTTATTCCCTATATTCCCAATACATACGGACTCGCTGAAACATTAAAGTTTGATGGTCCTTTGAAAATTATTGGTAAAGCAAACGGGATATTTTCTGGCCTTGCTTACACGACTAAAATTGAAGGTTTAAAAAATATTGATACATCTCAAGTTACCAGTATGAGTCAAATGTTTAGTGGATGTGAGAAGTTAAAACAACTTGATTTAAGCAGTTTTGACACCAGAAAAGTTACCAATATGTATGCAATGTTTCAAAATTGTAAAAGTCTTACCAGCTTATCCCTTAAAAACTTTGATACGACCTCAGTGAATGAAATGACTAACATGTTTAATAATTGCACCAACCTATCCAGTTTAGATCTTAGCAGCTTTAATACTTCTCAAGTCAAGAGTATGTTTAGCATGTTTGGCTATTGTACTAGTCTTTCCAGCCTAGATCTTAAAAATTTTGATACTGCTAAAGTGCTTGAAATGACAGCTATGTTTAGCAATTGTACTAACTTAAAGACTTTGGATATCAGCAATTTCAATACGCTTTCTGCAAAGAAAAGTTACATGCTAGCCGGAGCGTCTAATTTGAATACTTTAATTTTAGGACCAAATTGTTCTCTTAAAAATACTGCACTAGATAGACCTGGTTTTTGGCTAAATGTTGGTAGTGGCACTATGGAACATCCTGAAGGCAGCAAACATTGGACATCCAAAGAATTAATGTCCAAATATACAGGTGAACAAGATCATGATACTTATGTTAGAACAAATTCTGCAGTCATAGAGCACTTTCTGGATGAATCAGGAAAAAGCATTGCTCCGGATAATGCTTTAACTGGAAACAGTGGCGATCCATATTCCAGTAGTTCTAAAGAAATTAATGGCTATATTTTAAAAACTAGTCCGACAAACACCAAAGGAGCTTTTTCTGACCAAATCCAAGAGGTTACTTATGTTTATGCTAAGAAACCGAGACAAACAGGATCCCACTATATTGGAGAAGGAGTCGTTACAGTTCACTATCAAGATGAAACCGGCCAGCAGCTTGCTCCTGATCAAGTTCTAAACGGTAATGTCGGAGATGGTTATCTTACGCAAGAAGTACAATTGACTGGCTATAATTTGACCCAAAGACCAAATAATGCCACTGGTTTCTATACTGATAGGCCGCAAAGTGTTACCTATATTTATTCGCAAAATGTCACGAACCGGGCTGCACTGAAGAGAACAGTTCTTCATAATTCCTACCTGTACGACCAAAATGGCAGTCGTAAAACTGGCGAATACTTTATGGGCAAGATCATTTGGACCTACGGTACTAAAGTTATTCAGGGCAAGAAGTATTACGATTTAGGCCAGAATAATTATATTAAGGCCACTAATATCTCAGGTGTTAAGCGCAAGCTCAGGCGCAACAGCTATGTTTACAGTAAAGCGGCTAAAAAACTGCAGCGCCGGCAGCGAAAAGCCTTAAAGAAAGGGCAAAAAGTTAGAACTTATGGCGCAGCCGTTAAGATCCAGCAGAAGCTATATTATATCGTAGGGAAAAACCAATACGTCAAAAAGAGTGACTTTTAATAAATATTACAAGTAAAAAATAAGAGTCAGGAAATTTTTCCTGACTCTTATTTTAATTTCAATACTTAAGTCATAATCATTAGGAGAACCCCATTTAAAATTGCTAAATAGATCGGCATCCATAAGGTTTGTGTATAAAGGTATGACCAAGCAAAAAGTGCTCCAAAAATTATATTAATTAATAATAGTGGCAGTGAGTTTTGCCAATTAAGTAAACTAAACAGAATCCCTGAAGTCAATATTCCTAGAATTGCAGTTAAAACAGTATTGCTCCTAAAAGCATAATTGAATAAAAAACCGGTAATTAAAAATTCTTGTAGTATTGGTAAAACGATACCAATTGCAACTACTAAAAACCAGTAGGTTACTGTTGCTTCATGATGCATATATGCAATTTGAAAATTATATAATTTAAGTCTGCCGTAGGATTGCAACCAGGAAACACTGATACGCAATGCTGTTACCACAGCAGTCAAACCAATGATCAAGCCAAAATTGCTAAGCCAAGATCCCGCGAAACTACGATCAAAAAAGCGTTGTTCCCTATTAAAGCGATAAATAAAAAACAGTGAAACCATTAATGAGATAGTTGCAAATAAAATTAGATCCCAAATATGAATTGGTGAATTAGCAGTAACTAACTTAATCACCCCGGCAACCATCAAATAGCTAATAAAATAAATAAGATAGCGTATTATGTTGCCTTGCCTTGATGCTGGTGTATTCACAAAAATTACCTCTATACTATTATGTACCTTACAAGTTCCATATTATAGCAAAAAAAGATATCTATATAAAATATCAAGGTAATTTTTCTTAATCTACACTGATATTATTTATATCTTCTAAAGCAATTTTTTGTCCGTCAACAATAATGCCGTCTTCACTATAACCATTGACAAAGCCGCAGATATCAGCTGGTAATTGATTATCACTGTTCATAACTTTAACCTGCAGATGTACCATGCGGTGATTGCCATATGCTTTAAGCAACTGCAAGCTAATTTCTTCTATACCCATAGTATCTTTAACGGGATGCTTCACGCTGCGCTTTTGTTTATCTTTATTAATTGCCATAGTATGATCGCTCAAAAAGAAACCCTGCCACTTTTTCATTTTGCGATCTTGGTAATTCTTAAAAAAGTCTTGAACTACTTTATCAAAATCATTCATATGCATTTCCACCATTATGTCCACCAACTAAACTGCTGCGCCTTATTGCCGTAGCGCCCTTAGACAAACTTGAGGCTTTGACTAAACTGGTAAAACCATATTTTTTCCTGATTTTGTCAACAGTTATATTTATAGTACGTTTTTTTATCTGTTCAGTGGCCGAAACAAAAAAAGTTAATTGCTGGCAATTATCAGGTTCTAAGCGACTACAATTGACTCCTAAGGCTCGGACCGTTTCTCCATGCCAGTTTTTACGGAAAAGAGCCAGTATTTCTTCAACTAATAAATCATTATCATTAGTAGGGCAAATTTTTTGCTGCACATTAAAGCCCTTGCGACTGCCATCTTGTTCGTACTTAGAAAAGCCAACAAACAAGCAGATACAGCCTGCTTGTAAACGGTGTGCCCTTATTCTGGCACCCACCTGCTCGCCAATTTCACGTAAAACTATTTCTATTTCTCGCTGATTCGTATAATCACGGTTTAAAATCTGTGAATTGCCGTAATTTTTCATTATGGGAAAATATTTTTCACTAATAATGCTGCGATCAACTCCCCAGCTAATCGCAAATAGCTGTTCGCCAATCACGCCAAACTCATTTTTTAAAATTGCCGGATCAGTATGAGCCAATTCATACATATTATTAATATGCAGATGGCGCAAACGGGCAGCTATTCTTTTGCCAATTCCCCAAACATCTTCCATGTCTTTAATTTGCCAAATAGTATCAGGTACATCAATATAATGCCAATAATCAATCATCGAACACCGGTGTTTAGCAGAAATGTCCATGGCTAGTTTAGCTAGCAGTGGATTCTCTCCAATTCCGCAAGTAGTATAAAGTCCAATTTTTGATTTAATTTCTATTTGAATTTTGCGTGCTACCAGATACGGATCATCGCCAAACAAACGCCATGACTTGGTCATATCAATCATGCTTTCGTCAATAGAATAGATATGGATATCCTCATCAGCAGCATACTTTTGAAAAATTTCCAATACCTGCATGCTGCGTTTGATATATAAATTCATATGGGGTTCTACCAAAATCAAGTCCGGTGCTTCTTTTTTCGTGGGTAAATCACGTACCCGCATGACGTTAGTCAACCCATATTTCTTCTTCGCTAATGGTGAGGCCGCCATAATTAGCCCCGAGCCGTAATTTGTATGTGGCTGATGCGAAACAACTGCTAACACAGCTTTCATTGGGTTTAGACCTAATTGAAGTGCCTCACAACTAGCAAAGAATGATTTGTTATCAATCATAAAAATTAATCGGTGTGGTTCATAACGGTAATCATACATTGCTTTCACTTCCTATTGCAAACTCATGTTCGCTAAAATAAATTATACAAACACCAGTTCGAATAATCAAGTGAAAAATTATTCAATTGCTTCAATCGTTACCTGATATTCCCCTGCCGGAGCCTCTACTTTAACAGTTTTGCCAACTTTCTTTTTCATGATAGCCTGACCTAATGGCGAGTCGAAAGCTATTTTACCAGCGCTGATATCTGCCTCCATTCGTCCAACAACTTGGTAAATCTCAGTTTCTGCATCATCATCAAATTTTAATGTGACCGTTTTGCCCAGATCTACCTTGCCGTCAGCTGTTTTTTCAATAATTTCTGCATATTTCAACTGCTTTTCCAAATAGCGCAAACGACTCTGAAGGTGTCCTAAGTCACGTTTTGCCTCTGTATATTCAGTATTTTCAGACAAGTCACCCAAAGAGCGTGCTTCCTGCAAAATTTTAATTCTTCTAGGTCTATCCTTTTTCAAATCAGCAATCTCATCTTTAATTTTTTGATAGCCTTGAGGCGTCATTTTTTGATAATAAACCAAAATATTCTCTCCTAATTTTTTCTTTTCAATATTATCCACAAGCTATAATTACTGTTATGGAGGCTTTAGTTTTTATAAATTAGCACTCTAAAAATAATAGTGCTAAATATTTCCTTTTTATGAATCTGCATACTATAATAATAATTGTAAGGAAGAAATGAAAGTCTTCTGTTACAAATATATAAATTTTGAAAGGAAGTTTTTTACTATGGCAAATGATATGATGAATCGGCACAATGATTTATTCGATGCGATGAACGATTGGTTTGATCTTCCAAGGAAATTTTTCAATGATAACGAAGTAGCAAAATTAATGCAATCAGATGTTGTTGAAAACGACAAAGAATATGTAATCAAAGTTGACATGCCTGGAATGGACAAGGATAAAATTCACCTAAATTACAATAATGGTATTTTAAGTGTATCAGGTTCAAGAAAGTCATTTAAAGATATGTCCAAGGATAACAGCATTATTCACCGTGAAAGAAGTGAAGGTCACATTTCACGCAGCTTCAGATTACCAAACGTAGTTGCAAGTGATATTCATGCCAAATACGATAACGGTGTATTGACAATTACCCTGCCAAAGCAACAAGCTGGCGCAAGCGATAACTCAATCCAAATTGACTAATTGTCTTCAAATTATCAAAGTATATTAACTCACTGAAATAACAGAAAGTCTATTTAAACTTGTCTGAACCGTTTTTAAAATAAAACATGTCAGAAGCACCAAAATAAGCTATCCAGATCAAAGTCTGGATAGCTTATTTTGTTTCCAGTTGCTTTTTAGATTTTTCTTTAGCAGCAGATTAAGTAATAAAGTTTTGAGACTATATTTCGTTTAAAATTTCAGGATTATTAACAGAACCTATCATTTTAAATATTATTTTTACATTTCCATCTATAGGTTCTTTTATATAGTATTTAAAATTCGCAAAGACAATTGATATCTATTTGCAATAGTTTTAATCTAATAATATCAGTAAAATTTAATATTTAAAATTTTGCACCTTTGTTATTGTTAATACTAGGACTGCTAAAGTTTAGGCTTAACTCTTTCTTCTACTCTTTTTCCAATTTCAAGATTATTAGTCATTAATCTCAAATAATAGCTGACCAGTCCACCACAGCCAGTGACGTTAAACCTAGGGCAATTTTTCCTTAGGAGGAGTATAAATTGAGCAAAAATAATGACATATACATAGAAAATCGAGCTTCGAGTGCTGCTAAAAAAATAAATAAATTGAACATACCAGATGAAATTAAAAAACAATTAATTGATAAGAAAGTTTTTGATTTTTGGTTTAACAATAAAGAATTAAGAGCCCTGTCAGATAATATTGATATTGCAGGCGGTGAGAGTATCCAGTATGCAGCTAGTGGCAATTACGATAATCATACTGCACTGATAATTTGTACAAACATGCGTGTAATGATAATTAATAAGAACATGTTTATTGGGGGAGATTTTACAGATATACCACTTAATATGATTAATGGTGTATCAATAAAAACGCGACTTTTCTTATCTGACATTCAAATAACTAATGGAGCAACAAATATTTTTCTTAACGATTTAGATAAAACTGCTGCACCAATTTTAGCAGATACTATTAAAAGCATGTCAAAGAATTACCAACAAAGTATTCAAAATGTTCCAGTACAAAATACAACAGATAATACTCAAGATATGATTGCAGAATTAAAGCAATTAAAAGAGTTAGTTGATGAGGGGATATTGACTGAAGAAGAATTTTCGGCTAAAAAGAAACAAGTTTTAGGATTATAAAATCAAAGCGTGGTCAGCTATTGAACTCATTTTTCTTTTAGATTAAAATATAAGGTAATTTAAAAATAGATTAAAAAAGGAGAATATATATTATGGCTCACAAACTAACTGTTCAAGAACTAGAAGAGTTTGCGAAAAACTTTAATGAAAAGCCGCAAAATCAAGTTGTGGCACGAGCTGCTCAAAAAAGCGGTGTTTTTGCAGCATCTTACAATGAACGTGTTCAAGGCGAATTGACTCGGGTATTTTCAACAGAGCTGGATACTGAAAATGTTACTAACCAGCGCCAGTCAGGTCGTTGCTGGGAATTTGCCACCTTAAATATTTTACGACATTATTTTGGCAAAAAATATCACTGCAAGAATTTTACTTTCTCACAAAGTTACAACTTTTTCTGGGACAAAGTTGAACGGGCAAATATTTTTTATGACAATATTTTAGATACTGCTGATGAACCACTTGATTCCCGTACCGTAAAAGCATATTTAGACAGTGCTGGCGGAGACGGAGGTCAATTCCACATGGGTGCCGCTTTAATTGAAAAATACGGTGTTGTGCCTTCCTATGCAATGCCTGAAAGTTTTAATACCAATAACACAGCCGGTTTAGGTAAAGCTTTGGGCGATAAACTGAAAAAAGACGCTCTGGTTTTACGCAAATTAAAGCAAGACGGTAAAGATGATGAAATAGAAAAAGCCCGTAAGAAGTTCTTAAGTGAAATTTACCAAATAACAGCAATTGCAGTTGGAGAACCACCTAAGAAATTTGACTTGGAATACCGTGATGATGACAAGAAATATCATTTGGACAAAGATTTAACTCCACTAGAATTTTTGCATAAATACATGGGCGACGTTGACTTTAATGATTACGTTGTATTGTCTAATGCACCAGATCATGAATATGATAAATTATATGGGCTGCCATTTGAAGATAACGTTGAAGGATCATACCGCATCAAATTCTTGAATGTCCCAATGGAATACTTGGAAACTGCAGCTGTTAACCAATTAAAAGATGGTGAAGCTGTTTGGTTTGGTAATGATGTTGGTGAACAAAGCGATCGTAAAAAGGGATATCTTGACAGCGACTTATATAAACTAAGTGATCTCTTTGGTGTTGACCTCAAGATGTCCAAAGCTGACCGCTTGCGTACCGGTGCTGGCGCTTCAACTCATGCTATGGCTTTTGTTGGTGTTGATGAAGATGGTGGCCATGTGCGTCAATGGAAAGTTGAAAATTCCTGGGGCGAAAAGAACGGCGACAAGGGTTTCTTTTTTATGAACAATGATTGGTTCAATGACTATGTTTATGAAGTTGTTGTCCACAAAAAGTACTTGACACCAGAACAAGTAGCTATTGCTGAGGGTCCAATTACAGACTTACCAGCTTGGGATTCACTAGCTTAAGCGAATTTATAACTAATAGAAAAAGACGAAATTCAAAAACGAATTTCGTCTTTTTTATATTATAAAAAATTATTTACTTTCCACGTAATAATAGCTCATCAAATTTTTTAAAGAATAAATCTTTATTTGCTTTAGTTACCAAAGTAATTTTGCGTCCATTAGGATCATCTTCCATTCGTCCTGCAGCCAATCCCTGTGTAACCACCTTTACCTTGTGCTTTTCAGTGGCCAAAACGACTTCCGGATAAAGAGCACTAATTGTCGTTAATACATCCCAAAAATAAAGTTGCGAGCTTGGAATTGGGGGATTAACCAGCAGACAATAGCCTTGCGCAACCAAGTCTACAGCTGGATGTTCACGCAAACTGGCCCAATGCATTCTTAATTCATCAGTTAATGGTAATTCTTCACTACTTTCAAGACCGATAATTTGCATAGGAATATTTGATTTCAGAACCCTATCAACAGCAAACGGATCCCAAAAGGCATTCCATTCTTGCGTACCATCAACATTAACCTGAACAACATTACCATGACCATCAAGAGAACCGCCCATCCAGTATAACTGTTCAATTTTATCCGCCATTTTGGGATTAGTATCCAGCGCACGAGCCAAATCGGTTAAAGGTCCCGTCATAACTAACGTGACAGGTTGCTTTGCTGCCAAAATTTTTTCAGCCATGTCTAAATGAGCCGGTTTTACTGCCATTTTAGTAATCATTTTCCCAGATTCGTTTAATAACGGCAAATAATTAAATGAATATGCCGCTTTACGCCAGGCTTCGGGAAACTGATTGACAGCTCTTGAATCTGATTTGGCAACTTCTAATTGATCGCCTCTTAAGTTAAACCGGTCTGTCATCTTTCGACACACCTCAACAGCTGGGTCAACGTAACCATCCGCATCAATTGCACCAACACCTAGTAATTTAATCTCTGGTGCTTGCAAGAGTAACAAATATGATACTAAATCATCAATATTACCGTCATGATTAAAATAAATTTCTTTCATTATTCTTTCCTATTTTGACTTAATATAGTTCTGGCCATCTGCTGCTGGAGCAACTGATTTTCCAAAGAACAAAACTAAAACTAAAATGGTAATTACGTAAGGAGCAATCTGCATGTAAACAGCAGGAATGTGACTAAAGAATGGTAGTTGATTGCCAATAATACTGATACTTTGAGCAAAGCCAAAGAAAAGCGAAGCTAGCATTGCACCTAATGGGTTCCATTTACCAAAGATCATGGCTGCTAACGCCATAAAACCTTGTCCAACAATAGTAGAAACTGAAAAATTGCCTGAAATTGCTTCCGCAAAAACTGCTCCGCCAATTCCACCTAAAAAGCCTGATATTAGCACGCCAGCGTAACGCATGCCATAAACATTGATCCCCAAAGTATCTGCTGCTTGAGGATTTTCACCACATGAACGCAGACGTAAGCCAAAACGAGTTTTATACAAAACCCACCATAATAAGATTGATACAATTATTGCCAGCCAGGCAGGTGCAGAAGTGTTTTGAAAGAAAACAGGCCCAATAAAAGGAATATTAGCAAGGCCAGGAAAACTAAAATAACCAAAGCTCTGCGTAATGTTTTCAGTTTGACCTTTATCATATATAGCTTTGACTAAAAACACTCCTAATGGTGGAGCCATAAGATTGAGGACAGTCCCGCTGATGATGTGATCAGCGTGAAAATTAATGGTTGCTACAGCATGGAGCAGTGAAAATAGCAAACCTACAACTCCCCCAACAAGAAGGCCAATCCAAGGAGTTGCTTTACCAAAAGTAGAAGCAAAAGTCAGGTTAAACACAATGGCAGAAAAAGCGCCCATTGTCATTATTCCTTCAAGGCCAATGTTGGTAATGCCTGAATTTTCACTATAAACACCGCCTAAAGCGGTAAAAATTAATGGTGCTGAATAGACAAAAGTCGATGACACAATTAACGCTATAATCGTAACTAAATTCATGAATTTTGTCCTCCCTGGGTCTTTGTGGAACTCACTGTAACGTTATTTGGTTCAGTTTCTTCAGTCGCTGCATCTTTTTGGGTTTCTTTAGCCCTTTTAGTCGTAAACAGTAATCCAATTACATATTGAATAGCAACAAAGAAAATGATAGCAGCAATTACTATTGAAACAATTTCATAAGGAATACCGGCAATGGTTTGCATCCCTAGACCGCCAATTTTTAAAATTGAAAATAATAGTGAAGCCAGTAAAATGCCGACGGCTGTCCCACCACCAAGAAGAGCAACGGACAGACCATTCCAGCCGATATCTAAGCTGGTCGTTTGGGTGAAATAGTTTTGATATGTGCCGAGACCTTGAACAACACCTCCTAGGCCAGCAAATCCACCGGATAATAACATAGAAAGCATGATATTCTTTTTGGCTGACATTCCTGCATAACGACTCGCCGCAGCATTGGTACCAACTGAACGAATTTCAAAACCTGTAGTAGTTTTTCTCATTAAATACCAATATAAAAAAACTGCAACTAAAGCAATAAAAATACCTGCATTAATGCGTGAATCGCCAAACATGGTGCTAAGCCATCCAATTTTTAAGCTGCCATTATCAGCAATTGTTTTAGTAGTATCAGTATCAATACGCAATTTAGATGACATAACTTGTTGCATTAAATATTGACACGAATAAAGCACAATATAGTTAATCATAATGGTTGTTATGACTTCATTAGTCCCAAATTGAGCACGGAGCCAACCAGCAATACCAGCAACAAGTGCGCCAGCCAGAATGCCTGTTATTACTGCCAATGGTAGCAAAATTGCCTTAGGCATATTAGGATTAGCCAAAACCACCCAGATAGAAGATAACCAGCCAGCTTGAGCCTGACCAGGCAAGCCAATATTGAAAAAACCGGCAGTAGAAGCTATAGCAAAACCAATAGCGGTAAAAATCAGTGGGGTAGCTTCACGGATCGTCTCACCTATGCCGTTCATGTTTCCTAACGCACTGGAAAACATTGAAGCATAAGCTTGAAACGGATTGTAACTCCAAACCAGCATGATGATTGCTCCGACTAAAAAGCCTGCCAAAATAGAAATGATTGGCACTAAGATTTTCTTGGTTTTTAGTGTAACTTTAAGCAAGTGCATTACCTTCTTTCTTAACGCCGGTCATTAACAAACCTAATTCTTCATCACTAGTATTTTCTGGCTTGACTTCACCAGAAATTCTACCATCGTGAAGCACAATAATTCTGTCTGACAATTGCATAATTTCATCAAGTTCATAAGATATTAACAAAATTGCTTTGCCCTGAGCTCTCTCATTTAAGAGCTGATTATGAATATATTCAATGGCACCAACGTCAAGGCCACGAGTCGGCTGAAAAGCAATAATTAAATTACTGTCGCGACTCAATTCACGGGCAATAATGACTTTTTGCTGGTTACCTCCAGATAAATCACTTACAGGCATTCTTTCACTTGTAGTTCTGATATCAAATTGTTTAATTAATTTCTTGGCATGTTCATGAATTACATCATAATGCATCACGTTATGGCGAGAAAATGGTTCCTTATAATAAGTTTGTAAAGCCAAATTATCAGAAACTGAAAAAGGCAGGATCAAACCATATTTTTGTCGGTCAGCAGGGATATATGACACGCCCTTTTCGGTTATTTGCCGTACCTTACGATTAGTCATATTTTCACCATCAATCAAAATTTTGCCAGAATCAATATGTTGCAAACCGGTTAAAGCTCTGACAAGTTCATCCTGACCGTTGCCATCAATACCAGCAACTCCCAATATTTCTCCAGCATGCAATTCAAAAGACAAACCTTTAATTACCGCAACATTTTGTTTGTTTTTAACATGTAAGTCTTCAACTTGCAACATTGTGCGTCCAACTTTTTCAGTGGGCTTATTAACCTGCATGTTAACGTGACGTCCCACCATTAATTCTGCCAGACGATTATTATCAACATTAGCGACATCAAAAGTTCCTACGCTTTTACCAGCACGAATCACAGTTACACGATCAGCTGCCCGCTCGATTTCTTCCAGTTTATGTGTAATTAAAATGATTGATTTGCCCTCTTTTGCCAGTTCATGCAGTATTTGAATAAATTCTGTAATCTCCTGGGGGGTCAAAACAGCAGTGGGTTCATCAAAAATCATAACATCTGCTCCACGGTAAAGAACTTTCAAAATTTCCACTCTTTGCTGTTGAGCAACAGTAATCTCACTGACCTTTTTCAGTGGATCAACATTTAAGTTATAACGCTCAGACAAGGCCATTATTTGCTTTTCCGCTTTTTTAAAATCCAGTTTAGGACCCTTGGTAGTTTCATGACCCAAAATGATATTTTCTAAAACAGTAAAGGAATCCATCAACATAAAATGCTGGTGTACCATACCTATACCCAAATCTTTTGCGACAGTTGGATTTTTAATATTAACCTTTTTCTCCCGAACCAAAATTGAACCTGCGGTAGGGGTAATCAAGCCAGATAAAATACTCATTAAAGTTGATTTACCTGCACCATTTTCTCCCAAAAGAGCTAAAATTTCACCTTTCCTTAAAGTCAAATTAATATCATTATTGGCTTTAAAACCGTTAAAATCCTTCACAATATGGCGCATCTCTATTACGTTCGTCATATCTTTCATTTTATGTAAATTTCCTTTTTCTAAAAAAACTCTTTGCATAAATTTACACAAAGAGTTTTAAACGTTAATTTACTTTAATTCTGCGCCACTGTTATTTTTCCGGAAACTACTTGCTGCTTAGCCTTTTGTACTGCAATCCATGCCTTTGGCGCAAGATTGCCTTTAGTAATTGAAACACCATTGCCTTTTAATGAATAAACCAGGTGTTTTCCTCCAGGGAACTTACCTTTGGCTGCATCATCAGCTAAAGATTTGGTTGCAACATTTAGTCCCTTCAATACAGAAGTTAAAGTAAAGTTAGCCTTTTTACCATCCTTTGTTTTGTAGTTTCCCAGGTTTTCCTGATCAACATCAACACCAATTACCCAAACCTTTTTATTTTCCGGCTTAGTTTGATTAAGTGCTTTAGCTTCTTGGAAAACTCCACTACCGGCAGAACCGGCAGCTTGGAAGACTACGTCACAGTTGTCAGCGTACATAGATTGTGCAATTGACTTAGCTTTATCATTTGAAGTAAAGTTTCCGATATATTGCGTGCTGACACTGATCTTTTTATGTTGAGCTTTAGCAGCGTCTTTTACACCTTGTTTGAAACCTGCTTCAAAAGTATCAATGATTGCAGATTTTGCTCCGCCGATAAAACCAACTTTATTAGTTTTAGTTGAATAAGCTGCAGCTACGCCACCCAAATATGATGATTCGTTACTCTTAAAAGTAACAGAAGCTACATTTTTCTGACCAGTTATCACATCGTCAACAATTACAAAATTTTTCTTAGGATTCTTCTTGGCAGCAGCCTTAACTGAATCTTTTAGCATATAGCCAATACCGAATATTGTTTGGTAGCCAGACTTGGCAGCCTGATTAAAATTAGGCGTATAGTCAGTAGCACTGCTAGATTGAAAATACTGGTAGCCTTTGCCTTGTTTAAAGTTATGTTCTTTACCATAATCTTTAAAACCGGCCCAAGCAGCCTGATTAAAGGACTGGTCGTTAATACCGTTGCTATCCGTAATTAACGCAATACTGTCCTTCTTGTTTTGACTGCTTGTTCCCTGCTTTTTTCCCGAGCAAGCATTCAAAAACAAAGTAAATGAAGCCATTAAGATTCCTAATGACAAAAATTTCGTAAATTTCTTACCCATTTATATTACCCTCCACAAAATACGAACTTTTCATAACTAATATTATAATAAAATACGTATTAATTCAAGATAATTATTTTTTTGGTAAGATTTAGATAAAGAAATCGGCTTATCAACGAACTATTTACTTGGGTGAATTGGCACTTTAATATTGCCCTTAATTATTTCACTACGTGCCTGACGTGAATATTCCCAAGCTTTAGCACTTATTTGTCCGCGTTTGATTGAAACGCCATTGGTTTTTAGGCCATAAACCAATTGCTGACCGCCTGGGAATTTACCTTCATAAGCACGGTTAGAAATATCTCGGGTAGCCACATTGACACCAGTAATCACAGAAGTCAAAACGAAGTTATCTTTTTTACCATCTTTAGTTTTATAGTTGCCTAAATGCGATTGATCAGAGTCAACACCAATAGCCCAGACTTTTTTAGCACCTGTTCTAGTTTGATTAATAGATTTAGCTTCTTGGAACAGACCATTGCCTGCTAAACCAGAAGCATGAAAGATAATATCAGCTTTTTTAGCATACATTGACTGAGCAATGGCTTTTTCTTTGTCTGCACTCTTAAAATCACCCACATACTGATTTAGCAGTGTAATTTTTTTATGCAGCTTTTTGGCTTGATCATTAACACCTTTAGTAAAACCGGCATCAAACAAGTCAATAATATTGCCATGAGCACCACCAATGAAACCAATTACGTTGGTCTTTGTTTCCGTTGCTGCTACAACACCTGCTAAGTAAGAAGCTTGCTCACTCTTGAAATTAGCGGAGGCCACATTCTTCTGCCCCTTAATTATTTCGTCAACAATAACGTAGTTCTTTTTAGGATTCTTTTTAGCAGCAGCTTTGACAGCGTCTTTTAAGCTATAGCCAATACCAAAAATTGTCTGATAGCCAGCTTTGCTTGCTTGATCAAAATTGGGTTCAAAATCTGCCGCACTGCCAGATTGAAAATACTGGTAGCCATTACGTCCACGACTAAGATTGTGGTCTTTGCCGTATTCTTTAAAGCCTTGCCAAGCAGACTGATTGAAAGAATTATCATTAACACCAGCAGTATCAGTAATTAGCGCAATGGAGTGCTTAGCACTGCTGCTTGAATTACTACTACCTCCCTGCTTTTTACCTGAGCATGCTGTAAGCGCTAATCCTGCAGCAACTGCCACCGCACTAATGGAAAAGAATTTTCTAAATTTTGACTTCATCTTGTGACCTCCTATTTTTTACACTAATTAACATACCACATCTGGTACCATTGTCAAAAAATCACTACAAGATAAAGTGTTGATCTGATAGCATTTCTATTTTTTCATGAAAACGAAACTAAGCTTTATTCATAACGTTTTGTATACAACAATGAAAAAAGTTGAAATTTTCGTATAGAACTGGTTAAGCTGCTAAATCTTGAGTAAGCTTTAGTGCTAAAAATTGAGATCACTTATTGTTCAGAAATTAACGTATAATACAGTAAAAAAGTTATTTGTTACAGAAGAAATAAAATGAAGCTATATAAAGAATTTTTCGAATCAGAATTAGGAACATTGACTCTTTTGAGTGATGAAAAAAATTTATTAGGATTATGGTTTAACGGGCAAAAATATTTTGGTGCCGACTATGATTTGACTGCTGCCAAAGTTTTTGCAACTAGACCTATTAAACAAGCTCTAAAATGGCTAACGAACTATTTTGCTGGCCAAACTCCTGATCCATTTGCTGTATCAATTAAACCCAATGTGTCTACTTTTAGTCAAAAAGTGCTCAAAGAACTACAAAAAGTACCTTATGGTGAAGTAACCACTTATAAAGAATTATCTAATCGCGTACAAAAAGGACAAAATAAGATAAATTTGGCGCGCGCTGTTGGCAATGCAGTCAAACATAATCCAATTAGTTTAATTATTCCCTGTCACCGTGTAATTGGCAGTGATGGGTCCTTAACTGGTTATGCCGGTGGTCTTGAGCGCAAGAGGGCACTGTTAAAAATGGAAAATCCTCAAATCAAATTTTCCAGTCAGTTAGACTTGCTGTGATTTTTAATGTTCGTGTTTTTAAAAAGAGCAAAATAAAAGCCGCATAAGGCTATATGCAGCTTAAACATTCCATTCAGTCATAAATTCTTTCACATAATCACGCATAAATTCCGTTCTTTTTTGCGCTTCTTTTTTACCTCCAGCAGTATTCATTAAATCAGCCAAATGAAACAGTTTTTCATAAAAATGGTTAATTGTTGTTTCTGTATGTTCACGATATTGATCATGACTTACAAGCTTCTGTGGTTTGATTCTAGGGTCGTATATAACATTGCCATGAGCACCGCCATATGTAAACGCACGGGCGATGCCAATTGCACCCAAACTTTCAATGCGATCAGCATCTTGTACATATTCTCCTGATACTGGCAATTGATAATGATGCTCTATATTAGCGGAAAAAGACATATGTTGCATAGTGAATAAAATATCTTTGACTTCTAGGGAAGTAAAACCAACTTTAGGAAGCAGTTCTTTAATGTTGGCAAGAACTTGATCAGGGTCAGCACAGATTTTTTCATCAATAGTATCGTGTAAATATCCCGCAGTTTCAATAATAGCAACCATGCGGCTATCTTCATGTGCATCAGGATTATCCTGTAAATACATTTTGCTGGCCAGATGAGCTACTCGTTGTCCATGATAAAAATCATGCCCTGTTTTTTCATTTTTCAGCTGCTCTTTAACAAAATCAGTTACTTTAGTTAAATCCAAGTTAATTTCCTTTCTAATTTGTAAAATACTTTTTCATAAAATAAGCAGTTCCAATAATAGCTTGGCTTTTACTTAGGCAATTTAAAGTCCCTTAGGCACCAAAATGCTCAGTTATTTTAATTTTTATGAGTACGACAACAGCTATTACTAGCTTTATTACCCTTTATATTATAAAAAAACAGACTATTAACTTTAGTAATTTATACTACTAGTTTAATAGTCTATCTCTTTTTTTTAATTTGACCAAATTTATTTAATATTGGTCAAAAATGTCTATAAGCATATAGCAGCTAATATAGGCGTTAATTCACTCACATTAACTACATATCTAACTTTTTCCGAGCTGGTTTAAATTTATGACTCTTAGTAATTGTGCCAATGAGATTATATTTAACTGTTGCCTGTTTAAATTGACTCAAATCTTCTGTCTTAATATAACCCACAACTAATTCACCATTTGGCACGTAGTTGTATAGCGGATAATAATTTTTCTAGGTATCAGTGCCGTCAACTCTGAATTTTATTGGCATAGCCCAATCCAGAAACCTTTGTATTTACCACGTGTTTTTCCATCTTCCTTGAAGGTAACAGTACAGGTGGCATCTTCTTTATTACTATAAATGATATTTTCTTCGGTAAATGCGCGACCATATTCATTATCTAATTCTGTGTAACCATTCCAGACATTTGCCAATGAGCCAATATAATCATGGACTGTAGCATGACCTTTTTTAAACTTGTAGCCATAAGGTACATGACAATACTCTGCTGGAATCATGTACTTTGTTTTTCCATCTCTGTTTTCAATATTGCTAATGAAATAACGTTTACCAGCAATTGTTCCGGCACCTACAAAAATATCCCAGTCATCAACTCCTAGGTCAGATTTAGTTCCTGTCCTTTTATGTGATTTAAGATAGCGATACGCCTCAACATTATTGCCAGGAACAAAGCTTGCATACCACTTTCTTGCTTTAATACAATGAGTGCCATGTTTTTTAGAGAGATTCTGTAACTTATTAAAATCCTTTGTCGTTGCAACTGGTAGAGACGATAGCGGTTTGGCAGCAACCGAATGAGAATTCAAGCCAACTAGCGCGTAATTTAGACAACATAAAATTATAAGATTATTGATTTATTTAAACTTATTTAAGACAAAATTTTATACATAAAAGTAGTTTATAAATGTTATCATAGCAACTTTAAAAGCTGCTTTATTTTTACATCATACAGGAAAAAGAAACATAGCCATAATTATCCGCTATAAAACTAAGCCACTTCCCAGATTTGAACTGAGGACCTCCTCCTTACCACGGCGGTGCTCTGCCTCCTGAGCTAAAGTGGCAAATTAACAATAATAAAAAAGCATCCATCTCTTATAGAGCGAATACTTCAAATAATACTATATCTATTCGTTGTCTGCAATAAATCTTACTGCAGTACCATAAGCAACAACAGATTGCATGTCTCCACCAATCGAACCAGAATCAAAGCGCATCATTACGATTGCATCTGCTCCTTCATCTTCAGCACTTTTTCGCAATCTACTCAATGCCTGACTGCGTGAATCTTCAAGCATTTTAGTATAACTGTGAATTTCTCCACCAACCATTGATTTAAGACTAGCTCCAAAATCCTTAACCAAATTTTTAGACTGAGTTGTTAAACCAAACACTTCACCAATAATTTCATATTTTTTACCAGGTATATTTTCGGTAGTTGTTACTAAAATTTCTCTGTGAGCCATTTTTTCTCTCCTATTAACGTATATCAATAAATATCTTCCTAATTTAATAGTATGAATTCACCGCATTTTTTTGTCAAATCAGAGTTACTATTTTAGCAGCTATTTCAGGTGGCATTAAATTAATCTTTGGCAGCTCTTTAGCTGCTATCCATTCTGGTTGATAAACATTATTGCTGCTCGAGCGCCCTTTTTCTTCACCACTGATTTTAGGTGCAGTTATATATGGAATCTCAGTGTAAAAAAATTCTTCATACTCTTTTCCTTCGCATTTAAAAAAATGTATCAGGTCAGCTGACTTTAGGTGAATGGTTAATTCTTCATTTATTTCCCTGATTGCAGTATCTACTGGAGTTTCATCGCTCTCTGCACCACCACCAGGTATTACCCAGTAGTTACGACCATTTTTTAATCTGTGGATTAATAAAACAGCCTTATTTTCTTTATTATAAAGTATTACGCGTGCACGCATTTTTATCCTCCTCTTTAAATACAGAACAGAAATTAAAGTGCTTTTTATTATACACTTTATAATTCACAACTAAAAATAGTCTTTTGCTATCTTTGCAACAGACTGTTTTAGACTAATCTTTAATTGTAACTAAAGTATATTTTCTTTTACCTTTGCGAATAATGACATATTTGCCGTCAAAAGCCTTAGAAGGTTCAACTTCAAAGTCGACTGACTGCTGGCGGTCACCATTCACATAAATTGCTCCGTTGGTAACATCTTCTCGAGCCTGGCGCTTAGAGGGTTCGATTTTGGTGTCAACCAAGAAGTCTACAATATTTTTGCTCTGAGATGTTGATTCGGCTGCAGGTGCACTCTTTAAACCCAGCTTAATCTGCTTAACTGAAAGATTTTTAATATCTCCAGAAAACAAAGCATCTGTAATCATTTCTGCTTCTTTTAAGCCTGCTTCTCCGTGAACGAATTTTGTTACTTCTCTAGCCAAAGTCTTTTGTGCTGTCCGCTTCGAAGGCTCAGTTTTAACTTGTTCTGCCAGATCATCAATTTCTTCATGACTAAGGAAAGTAAAGTACTTCAAGTACTTTACAACGTCACGATCATCCTGATTGATCCAGAATTGGTAAAATTCATAAGGACTGGTCTTTTCCGGATCAAGCCATACCGCACCACCGGCTGATTTTCCAAATTTAGTACCATCGGCTTTTAGCATTAATGGAATAGTCAAACCAAAAGCTTGCCTGTCTGATCCCATCAATTTATGAATCAAATCGATTCCTGCAGTAATGTTGCCCCATTGATCACTACCACCAATTTGCATTTGAACGCCATAATTTTTATTTAACTGGTAGAAATCAATGGCCTGTAAAATCTGGTAAGAAAATTCGGTAAAGGAAATACCATTTTCTAAGCGACTGGCAACAACATCTTTATTGATCATGTTATTAACTTGGAAGTGCTTGCCGTATTCACGCAGGAACTCGATTAAACTCAATTTATCAAGCCACTCTGCGTTGTTAACAATTTGAAAGTTATCAGTTCCAAACAATTTTTCCATTTGATTTGTAAGAGCAAGTTCATTTTCGTGTAATTTTTCTGCACTAAGGAGTACTCTCTCTGATTTACGTCCAGACGGATCACCAATTGTTCCTGTACCTCCACCTATAACAATTACAGGATGATATCCAGCCAGTTGAAATCTTTTTAAAATCATGAAGGGAATAAGATGCCCGATATGCAGTGAATCACCAGTAGGATCAGTTCCGCAATAAAGAGCTAAGTCATCGTGGTCTTGTAAATATTTGGTCAGTCCTGCTTCATCAGTCTGCTGGTTAATCGCTCCCCGCCATTTTAAGTCTGCTAAAATATCAAAGTTTGCCATCTTTTTTCCTCCAATAAAAAATCCCTAGATTCATTTAAGAATCTAGGGACGACTAAATACTTTTTCAGCCGTGGTACCACCCACGTTTGCACTTTAACAACAAGTGCCTTAATACCGGTCTTTAAGGGAACCACCCAACTTGTATTTCGCTACCCTTGACCTGTCTAGCTCACACTAACCGCTAGTTCTCTGAACTCTGAATCAAGGTGCTACTTAAATTTGTTATAAATGATAATACTCATTTTTTCTTAATAAGTCAATACAATTTGTTACTTATAAAAGCCTTTAATCTTTAAACCATATGCTTTACCGGCAGTCATGTCATATTGAATAGCCTCATAATCGTCTAAAACTTCCTGCTGCTTCTTGGTCAAGTATTTCGGTTCTATTACTTGTCCTTGCCTTCCAATTAGCTCGAAGCCTTTATCACCTTTAAAGTTAATAGTAATTGCCGGTAACTTCTTATGAACTTCTGTTAACAGAGCCTGGTAAGGAGTAACTTTCGAATCTGTCTGTTCCAGCATCATTGCAATAAAATCACTTGAGCTGACGAAATTATTAGCTTTACGTGGCAGTCTTGTTTTAGCACCATGTTGACGAGCATACTTATTAGAATAGATGAAGTAGCGCGTTGAGTGCATTTGTACCGGGTATTTAGCAGTATAACTTTGAGAAAGGATACTTGGATAGTGATCGCCGTAAAAGACTAAAGTAATTGGCTTTTTAATTTTATCAATCTGCTTGATAAACTGCTTAACTGCCTTGTCAGTATATTGCGTACCCTTTACGTAGGTAGCCATTTGATCACGTACTGCTGGAGAATTGAATAATTCTCCAGAAATCTTACCCATATATTCGTTATTTGGATACCAATTATTATATGGCATGTGATTTTGAATTGAAATCAAGTTGATAAACTGTCCACCATCGCGGGAATTGATTTCTTTTAGACCATTAGCATAGGTAGTAAAGTCAGAGTTATAACCACTCTTACCCAATTTCTTCTGGTCAATAACCTTATATTTTGAACCAACAAAGATAAATTTATCAAATTTAAACCTATGATAATCTTCTTGTCTTGAGTAATAAGTACCAATAAATGGGTGGACAGCAGATTTGTAATCGAAGTTCATCCCTATTGTTGGGTAAAAATCATAGTTTGGAACCACTTGAACATATGGGGTCAAGGTGGATTTAAACATTCCCATGTTTAAACCAGTTAAAGTTTCCCATTCCATGTTAGCTGTTCCACCACCATAACCAGCACTGAGCATGTTGCCGTATGTTGAACGTGACTTCATTGACTGAATAAACTTAACTGGATTTGGAACATCACGGTCAAGCCTAAATGTAGGGAAAGTGCTTGGATCAACAAAACTTTCACTCAAATTAAAGACAATAGTTTGATCTTTAAGAGTATTTTTGCGTTTCTTATTTATCCTAGCAGCAACTTTTTCATATTTATTATTTAACTGCTTGATACTTGTTTCTGAATATCCCTCAGGCTGATCCATAATTTGCAAATCAATATAATTCAAGAAATTAAGTACAGGACCATTTACCTGAATATCACGTTCGGGATTACGGAACCTTTGTTTATTATCAAAACCGCGATTGATATGATAGATAACTCCGCCGTCATGGTTAAAGCGCAATGGTGTTACAAATAATAATAAGCTTAAAAGTGCCCAAATACCACGTCTCTTCCATGATCCACGCTTTTTAACAGGGAATTTTATCTCTAAGAAAATATCAAGAGCAATAACTACAACGAGTGCAACTAAAATCACAATGACAGTAGTCTTACCGATCATTGGTATTAATGTTTTCCAATTAACAATTTCACTAAGTTCAGTTGGATAAATTGGCTCTCCACGTAAAATCAGCTTAATCTTATTAGCAACAGCCCAGCCAATCGCAATCAAACTGACTAAAATGTTTGAAGTCCAGTATCGTGTAGTTACAAAATAAAAGACGGAGAATAACGCATCAAGAAAGATAGTTGTCAAAATCATGGCAAAGAATTTAGTGCCTAGAAGATAAACTATCGCATTAATTGTAGAAGCTGTACTTATTTGAATTCGTAAGTTATCAGATTCAATTAGGAAAGAACCAAAGCTTAGAATGTAGAACCAGGCCCAAGTAAGCAAATTTACTCTATTAGTAACTATAAACTTGGTAAAGATTGCCCATACTTTTTCACATATCTTAGCTAAATTAGGTTCGTTATCTAAATAATTAATTATTTTTGCAAACGGATTGATTTGAAACAAATAGCGATCAAGTAACTGATACCAAACAATCACAATTAATAGCATAATAACAAGCATAATCAACTTGTTAACTATTGAGGAGTCAGTGAACTGAAATGCTCTCATAAACCTCGGAGAAATGGGTGCATCCATGATCATAATTACTGGGATAAAATAGCGTATTTGCTTTTTATTAAAAGTCATAATAACTTTTTTAAATAATAAGAAAACAGCTACTACCAGTAAAAACATGAACGGAGATGAAGGATTGTTTAAGAACTCCCTGTTCCAGTCACCACCCCCGTTGCCGGAAATAATTTGTGACCAGTAAACAGCATCGAACCCAGAAACACCGATTATCACAATGAAGAAAGAAAGAAAACCGCTAATTAAAGATAGGATGAGCAATTTTTTGCCAATATGGACATTAGCTAAAAACATTCCCCAAGCAAAAAATAAAACCAAGTAAAGACCGTATAGCGAATATTGAAATGACAGGTTGCCAGCACTTAAAGAAAAGCCGAGCAGAGTTAATAAGCTCAACACCAAGAGGTTTTGCTTAATTGTCAACTTATGCAAAAAATCATACAAATGTGGCTGAATCAGCAAGCAGAAAATCAAACCAGAAAACAAAACGGATGTACTGGTAATGATCGGAAACAGCATGCCCCATACACGCCACATGTTAAAGCGGGTAGGAACTATAAAGAAAAATAAAATGTAATAGACAATCAGAGTCACACTGCCTAACAACCAGTATTTCAAACTTTCGCTAATAATTTGTTTTTTCTTACTATAAACAGCACCAAATATCATAGGAACAATCATTAAAGTCGCATTATGCAACATATTTGGCATAAAACGAACAAATGAAAAATGTGCTCTGGCAGCAATTCCTTTCAAGTTGAACATTTGGATCAGCATGAACAGAGATGCTACCAGCAGACAGATTATCTGGATAGCTTTTAAAGATTTTTTATTTTTATTCATATTTCCAATTATTTTCCTCACTAAAAATGATGCTATTAATTATCACGCTTAATACCCAACTTTTTCTTAATTGAGTATAAAACATCAACCTTTTTTCCTTTTCCGGCAAAAAAGTCACGAAGATCATATCTAAATTTATAGACCATAACCAACGTCATAATCAATAATACGATTCCGGCTTCCTTAGTTGTTAAAAATTCATATAAACTGAACAATATTATAAAAATTATTGGTGGAACCGTCAAATTTTGTAAAATTATCAACAGGAAAAAAGCAATTAACAATGTAACTGCAGCTACTGGTGTATCATATAGTGCTGCTACTATAACAGCGACCGTTACACCTTTACCACCATGGAAATGTTCCCAAAAAGGAAAACAGTGGCCTAGCATTAATCCCAAGCCTGCATATAACAAAGCAATACTATCTGAGAAAAAACAGTGTACTATTAAAAGACAAATTAGAGTTTTTAGTATATCGCCAATACAAGTTAATATACCCCATTTTTTCCCAAACACGGCTCCGACATTTGCAGTTCCCGGATTACCTGATCCCACCTTTGTAGGATCTTGATGCAAAGCAAAACGACAAATCAACACGGCAGTGAGTAGACAACCAAACCCATATCCAATAATGATTGACCACAAGCGCATTATCAATAGTCACCTTCTTCCTGGTAACTTTGATCTTGATAATCTTCATATATGTGATATTCTTGGCTATCAGGGTTTTTAAAACTGAAGCCATCAATTTTATTACGCTTATTCTGATAAGTTTCATTATTATTCACAGGCGCTTCGGGTAAACCAAGTTCTGCTCGCAGGTAATCTGATACTCGTTGTAATTCTTTAGTAGATTGCACCTGATAAGAAGAACCATCTATTGTAGCATTGTGTCCATGAAGATAATCATTTTTTACGTTTTTAGTAGAATCACGATAATTGAAGGCAATCTGACGCAATGCATCAAAGGGTAAATTGGTTTTAAGATTTCCAGAAACTGACGATAATACTGAATCCAAGCGAGTTAAAGTATTAATTGAAACTGCCTTTTTTATAATAGTAGTAATCACTTGGCGCTGACGCTTTTGACGACCATAATCACCTTCTGGATCATCATAACGCATACGTGAATATGCCAAAGCACCACCGCCACCCATGTGAGTCAGCTGATTTTTCTTAAAAATATAACCACCATACTCAAAGCTCAGAGTAGGCCTGATATTAATACCGCCAACATAGCGGATGAGACGCATAATGCCCTTCATATTTACCAAAACATAGTACTTAATTGGTACATTTACTAATTTAGACACGCTTGCCATCGACATGGCAGCCCCACCAACAGGATAAGCGGCATTTATTTTTTTAACCTGAAACTGGTCAGCACCGACCATTTGAGCCATAGTGTCTCGTGGAACTGACATTAAGGTGTAGCGTTTCTTTTGGGGATTAACAACGACAATAATAATGGTGTCAGTGTTGCCTATCTTCTCTTTACGGTCAAGTGCTCCAGTATCGCTGCCCATTAACAACACCGCAAATTTTTTCTTACCGTTGAATTCACCTTTTATAATCCGCACGCTGTTTTTAGCGTCATACGCGTCATCAACTGTATCTTTTGTACGAAAATAAATATATGCTGAATACACACAAACAACCGAAGCTAAAAGCGCTATAAGACATGATAACCAAGCTAAAATACGTCTTTTTTTATGGTAATCTTTTGCATGTAATTCAACTCGACTTTTATTCAGATGATTATCATTGTGATCCATAACTTTTTACTTGCCCAAATTTTAATTACAATGATTACATTATAACAAAAAAAACAAACCATTGCTGGTTTGTCTATTTTATCTTATAAAATCATTAATTATTTAGCTCAAGGCTAGGGTTAATCTTAGATCTTCATCACTGTCACTAGCTAGTGTAGCAGCATTATAAGCAGCACTAATCTGATTGCTTTCAGCCGTTAAAGTTAAATTAGGAGAAGCTACAGTTAAATTAGTTTTATCTTTATTTAACACTATTTCGTTAGCATTAGTATTCACTTTCCAGCCTGAAAAAACTGGAATCACGAATTTTACTGAAAACGGCATATCTTTATTAGAATTATTTTTCAGGTAAAATTTAATATCAATTCCACTTCCCTCTAGTGCGTACGTTAATATTCCTTCAAAGTGAAACGGGAACCTTTTATAACTAGATTTGTCATCAATCAAAGCCAAACTAACACGTGAATCTCCCTTGTCTACAACTGTCCATGGCAGGATATCTGCTAGATTTTCCTTCTGCTCGGCTCCTCTAAAAATAACTTCTAATGCTTTTTGCGTAGCAGCATCTTTAAAATAATCAATTTGACTATTTTGGGCAACAAAGTTAACCACCTTAGCTCCCTTTTCAGAAACAGCAACACGCAAAATAGAACTTTCAATTGTTTGCATAATCTACTCCCAAACTTTTTCTCTCTCAAAAATAGCACTCAAATAGTGCTATTGTCAATTTGAGCTCAAAATACAAGATTTTTTGCAATTCTTTCTTTTATTCAATCAAATTATTGCAGAAAAATTATATTTAAATTTTCAAAAAATGATATAGTACCGCGCTTTTCAGATAACATTTTAATCTAAAGATTATTTTAAAGCATTTTTACTAAAAGAAGCTAAATTTATTAGAAAAATTTACTCAGATATATTATAATTAATTTGTTCCCGAGAATTATATAAAAAGTTTTTGGAACAAGTTAATAAAAAGGGCACCCCAAGAAATTGGGATGCTTTTTTATATATTATATTTCGTAATTAATGCGATCACGTGAAGCTTCGGTTAGGTCTGCAGAAACCGGTGCAACAAATGAGCCATCATCTGGCAATTCAATATCACTTACCTTGCTGACCTTGGGCAATACTGCTTTATTATAAAGACGGCTGGCAAGTGTGTCAGCAGCCATTTTCATTGACTCACGCAAGCCTTGCCCTTCAGTTATTCCACCTTTAACATCAGGGAAACTGATTACATATATATCATTTTCCAGTGGTTTAAAAATAGCTGGATACGTCACAACTTTATGGTTCATCCTAAACCTCCTCGTTTTGCTCTTTCCTTCTACCATAATATACCCAAATTGCCAAAAAGAAGAAATAATTATTAAAAAATTATTTTTTAAAACAAAAAAGTGTTGATTTTTATAATCTTTGTACTGAGATCCAACACTTTTTTATATTTTATTATTTATTATTTTTAAATAGTCTCCATCCACTCAATAGAACCGTAATCAAACAAATTACCATTGAAATAATAAAAACTACATGCATACCATAAATAAAAATTTCGGGTTGTTTGGGCAAATAAGCTGTTACTCTCGCCCCTTTTGCTTTGCTCATTGCAGCAAATAATACCGTCGTAGCACTGGATATACCAATGACCATTCCAAGATTTCGAGAAAGTGAATTAATACTGCCTGCAATGCCTAAATCTTTTTGTTCGACCGAGCTCATAACTAAAGAATTATTTGGTGAGCTAAATATGCCACTGCCCAATCCCATAATTGCAATACTAATTATGAATAACCACATAGGTGAGTTCAAGTTGCACAGTGTATAACCAATCTGACTGATTAACAATAGCAATAGGCCAATAAAAGTAATCAATTTTGGACCAATTTTATCAGAAATAGAGCCAGCAACTGGGGCAGCAAATAGTTGAACTACAGGTAGTATCATTAAGATCAAGCCTGTTTTTCCCGGAGACAAGTGACGAGCATTTTCCAAATAAAAAGGAGTAACCACATTAAAGAAAAAGTTAGTAATAAAAATTAATAGTGCACAAAGCAGACTAACTGAAAAATCTGGATTTTTAAATAATTTAAATTGCAATAATGGGTTTACTACATGATTCTCAACGTAAACAAACCAGATAAAACTGACCAGGCCTACTAGCAACATTAATAAAACCGGTAAGGAACCAAACCCTAGCTGTTGCCCTAAAAAAACACCGCCGAACAAAGTAATCATAGCTAAAGCAAAGCTGAAAGAACCGGCCTTATCTAAAGCAGATTTAGTAAAAGTAATGTCCTTAGGCAGGAATATAGCCCCAATTATTGCAGCTATCAGACCGACAGGAACATTTAACCAAAAAATATAAGACCACGAAAGGTGACTTAAAATTAAGCCACCAAGTCCAGGACCGGCAATGGAACCCAGAGCAACAAAAGAGCCGATTGTACCTAATGCCTTCCCCCTTTCAGTAGCCGGAAAAATTTCAGTAATGATTCCATTATTAGTAGCCATGGTCATGGCAGCACCAAAAGCCTGCAGTGCCCTGGCCACTAATAAAAACATTAAATTAATTCTAATTCCTGATAAAAACGAACCGGCAACAAAGAATATGGCTCCTAAGCGAAAAACCTTTATTTTGCCGTATGTGTCACTTAATTTGCCAAAAAATAAAATAAAGCTGCAAACTACAATCAAATAGAGCGAAACTACCCATTCAGATTGACTCATCGGAATATGTAAGTCCTTACTGATCACTGGCAAAGCAATATTAACAATCGTACCGTCTAGGGTTGACATAAATGTAAACAGACCCACAGCAACTAATATCCACCAGCGATTTTTTTGTACCTTTTGATTAGATTGATAGCTTAATGTTTGTGCCATTTTAATATACTCTCCATTTCAAAATTAGTTAGGTACCTTAATAGATTGAATTATACACCTTTTTTTCTATCTGCCAAGTATAAAAGCGACCAATATTTATGTAGTCGCCTTTCCTGATTTGCAGGTGAATATTTAAGTAATCTAAATTTGTAAAAGTAATTTACGAACTTCTTGTAGACTATGAGCACTAAGTAAATGCTTGACATTATTTAGCCTCTTTCTAGATGTAATCGTTTTTAACCAATATTCAAGCACGATGACTGAATAAGCAAAAGTCAAGGTTATCTATTATTTCTGGTGCAATCAGTTAACTAGAGATTTGGGCAACAAAAAAGCGCATTTTTTGAAATGTGCTTTTTTTACTTTTGATGATTTAGCTTTTCTTTAAATATAGACTGCTTATATTTTAACTATTAATCATTATTATTATCAAGATAATTTATATATTACTGGCAAGTCCATCAAAAGCAACAATTTGTAATATCATTATCAAAAGGCTAATTATTTATTTTTTAACTTTACTTCTTCTTTTTGGTAAACAAAGCGATTTGTATTAAAATTAAACTATCATACACGCGAAAGAAGCACGAAACATGAGGATTAATAATTTTTAATTTTTTTGAGAAATACCACTTAATAAATTTATTTACAGAAAGAGAAATAAATGATTGAAAATACTCCACGTAAAACAAAAGCATTTATTGCTGGAGCCAATTTAAATGATCCTAATTTTGACTACTACATGAGTGAACTGGCTAACCTTACAGAAGCTGCAAACATGGAGGTTGTAGGACAAGCTCGACAAAATGAGGAACATATAATAGCTGGCACTTATTTTGGCTTAGGAAAAATCAATGAAATTAAGGATATGGCACACGGTTTAAAAGCAAAGGTTCTAGTACTCAATGATGAATTGACGCCAGTTCAAATTCGGAACTTAGAGAAATTAACTAAATTACGAGTAATTGACCGTACCGAATTAATTTTAGAAATATTTTCAAGTAGAGCACGCACTAAGCAAGCAAAACTGCAGGTTCAACTGGCACGCTTGCAGTATGAATTGCCACGATTGCACCCATCAGAAAATACCTTAGACCAGCAACGCGGTAATGGTAGCTCAACAGGCGGTGGCTTTGCCAACCGTGGTGCTGGTGAATCCAAACTGGAATTGAACCGGCGTACTATTGGTAAACAAATTTCTATTATAAAAAGGGAATTGCAAGCAATTGATAAGCAGGAACAAATCAAAGCCAAAAGGCGTAATCAAAACCATATTCCAAAAGTAGCACTTGTTGGTTATACCAATGCCGGCAAATCAACCACAATGAATGGACTGCTAAAAGAATTTTCTAAACATAGCGATAAACAAGTTTTTGTGAAAAATATGTTATTTGCCACATTAGATACAAACGTACGCAGAATAGACTTAGAAAATAATTTTAGTTTTATTCTTTCAGACACAGTTGGTTTTATTTCTAAATTACCTCATAATTTGATTGAATCTTTTAAAGCTACTTTGCAAGAAGTTAAGGATGCCGACTTATTAATAAACGTTGTTGATGCTTCAAATCCTAACATGATCCAGATGATTCGCACCACACAAAATGTGCTCAATGAAATTGGTGTCAAAAACACTCCAATAATAACTGCCTATAACAAGGCTGACAAGTCGGAACGTAATTATCCCCAAATTGAAGGCAGCGGCATTTTATATTCTGCAGTTGACACTAAATCTATTGAAACCCTCGCTGATTTAATAACAAAACGAATTTTTACCAATTATAAAAAAATCAATTTGTTATTGCCTTTATCCGCAGGAAAGATTTTATCCTATTTACATGAAAATGCCCAAGTATTAACAGAGACATATCAAAATGATGGTGTTCATATTGCTGTGCGGCTCTCACCTAGAGAACAAGCACAATTGGCCAGTTATATTGTCTAGACGAAAATAAACGATAGAAAACTAACACTAATAAAAAAGATTCTCACTTCAATATTGATATGACCCCCAAATTTAGGACAAATTTGGGGGTTATTTTTATGTCTAAATTATCTAAACAAGATAAAGTTGAAATCTATCATCTTTGGCACGATTATCAAATAAGCCCTGCTGAGCTAAGTCAGCGTTATCGGGTTGGCAAGACTAATATTAATTACTTGTTGGCTTTAATTGGCCGTCACGGTCTAGCTGTTTTAGATCAGCCTTTCACTGCTTATACAAGTAATTTTAAGGAGCAGACCCTTAGGCGAATCATAGTTGAACATGAGCCTGCCCGTCGAGTATCTATTGACTTGGGCTTAAAAAGTAGTGGCATGTTGTACAACTGGCTGCGCGAATACCGTAAAAATGGGTATAATATCGTTAACAAGCAGAGAGGACGACCGCCCCATGACCAAAAGAGAGCAGCTGATCAAACAGGAAAACCATCGGCCCAAGCAAGAGAACGAACGCTTACGCCAGCAGAACTTAAAGCTGAAAATCGAGAACGAATTCGTAAAAAAATTGAGCGCTTTAGTCGACCAGCGGACCAAGAACCGCAAGCCGCGGAAATAGCCCAGGCAGTTACCCAACTAAGGCGCGAGCTTAAAGTCAGCGTAACTTTTATTCTTGATGCCATTAATACCAATCCTGACCTGCCCCATCTATCCCGTAGCAATTATTACTACAGTTTAAAGAAGAAGGACAAAGATTGGGATAATCGAGAAATAATGGCTGAAATCAAAGCTGTCTGTGAAGAACACAAGCACCGCTATGGCTATCGCCGTATTACTGCAGAGCTTAGGCGTCGCGGTTTATTAGTCAATCATAAAAAAGTGCAGC